>PMIG01000310.1 GCA_003157055.1 Bacteroidales bacterium
ATTAAAATTTGAGTTTGCCGATACATTGTTTTCAATGATCGTCGGATGGGGAATTAACAGTGCAATCATAATCCTTGCTGCTGCAACATTTTTTAGTAAAGGAATTAAGGTCGAAGAGCTGCAGCAGGCAAAAAGTCTCCTTGAACCCTTATTAGGAGCAAATGCAGCAATTATTTTTGCTGTTGCGTTGCTGTTTTCGGGTATTGCTTCTTCAATAACTTCTGCAATGGCTGGTGGATCTATCGTATCAGGAATGTTTCTTGAGCCCTATAATATTAAAGACAGCCATACCAGGGCAGGCGTTCTTATCTCCCTTATAGGAGGCTTGATTATCATTTTCTTCATCGGTGATCCATTTAAGGGACTTATTCTTTCACAGGTATTTCTGAGCATTCAGCTACCATTTACAATAGCTATTCAAATTTATCTGACTTCATCGAAAAAAGTAATGGGAAAATATGCCAATAGCCGTTTTTTGATTGTTCTTTTGTGTATCATCGGAGGAGTGGTGGTTTTTCTTAACCTGAAATTGCTATTTGAAGTCATTTTCAGATAATCTACATTTTTCTAATAAATATGGCAAAAAAAAAATATAATGTGGGATTGGTTCTAAGCGGCGGCGGCGCAAGGGGCTTTGCACATCTTGGCGTTTTGCAGGCGCTTAATGAGGCCGGAATATTTCCCGATATCATTTCTGGTACCAGCGCAGGCGCTTTGGCTGGCGTTCTTTATTGCGACGGCAATTCCCCGAAGGAGATATTTAAAATCATGAAGACAAACAGCCGTTTCGATTATATGCGACCTACCCTGCCGAGAGACGGATTGTTGCAGATATCAGGTGTTACTAAACTCCTTGAAACTAATCTCCGGGCAAAGAAATTCGAAGATCTTAAAATACCCCTGTTTGTCTCTGCCACGGATCTCAATCATGGCAAAGCTGTATATTTTTCAAAGGGAGATCTCATAACAACCATAATTGCATCTTCCAGCATCCCGGTTTTGTTCAAACCGGTGATAATTAACAAAATATGTTATGTTGATGGAGGCGTGCTCGACAATCTTCCAATAAAACCAATTGAAAATAAATGTCACAGAATAATCGGCTCCTTTGTAAACCCTGTTGGTTATGAGGCATCAATTTCCGGTCTTATTAAAATTGCGGTCAGGACTTTCATGCTCGACCAGACAAAAGAGGCAGACGGGAAAGCGGGGAGATTTGATCTTTTTATTGCACCTGACGAATTGAAAAATTATGGTATTCTCGAAACCGAAAAGGCCGACGACCTGTTTAAATTAGGCTATACGGTTACCTGCGAAAAGCTTAATAAAGCTGATTTAAGTTTATTCCGTATTGCCGGTTCCGGTAAATGAATAAAGCAGTGCAATCTCTTTTCCCCAGAGCGATTCCTCGGGCGTTTCAAGAATAAGGGGCATGTTGTCGAATCGGCTGTCATTCATAATAAATTTAAATGTCGCGTCTCCAAGGAATCCTGTTCCTATATTCTCATGACGGTCGACCCTGGTTCCGAAATCTTTCTTTGAGTCATTCAGGTGCATCCCCCTGAGATATTTAAAGCCTATGATTTCGTCGAATATTTTAAAGGTTTCCGTAAAGCCTGTTTTTGTTTTTACATCATATCCCGATGTATATGCATGGCAGGTGTCTATACAAACACCGACCCTCGATTTATCATTAACAAAATCTATAATGTGCCTTATCTGTTCGAATGTGAAACCAAGGTTGGTTCCCTGCCCTGCTGTATTTTCAATAACTGCTGTGACGCCTTTTGTTTTGTCAAGAATAAGGTTTATTGATTCCGCCATTCTCTCCAGACACTTTTCGACAGAAATGGCATTCAGGTGGCTGCCGGGGTGAAAATTAAGCCTGTCGAGGCCAAGCAGTTCGCATCTCTTCATCTCGTCGAGAAATGAATTCCTCGATTTTTCAAGGGGCTCTTTTTCGGGATGGCCAAGGTTGATCAGGTAACTGTCGTGCGGAAGTATCTGAAATGGCTTAAAATCAAATTTTTCACAGTTATCACGGAATTCGCTTATCGATTTTGCGGCAAGGGGAGCAGAAACCCATTGTCTCTGGTTTTTTGTGAAGAGGGCAAAAGCCCTGGCTTTTATTGCATTGGCATTTAAAGGGGCATTCTGAACTCCTCCCTCTGCGCTGACATGTGCTCCGATGTATTTCATAAAATATTAGATTAATATCAACGTTTAATTGTAAATTTACTTATAGAAACTGATATTCTGATATTTGAAAGATATTATTAATTTTGCATACTGCTTATCTTACTAAAAATCATACAAATGACAGCAACTGAAAACATTCCGGCGAATACTCCCGCTCCTAAAAAGGGTGCCCCGATTGGAATGATAGCCATATCAATCATTCTTGCCGGCGCTCTTATTTTCCTGATAGCCAGGTATTTTGATCAGAAAAACAAGATGCAGGAAATGGAAACGGCTCTGACCCAGGAAAAAGATTCTCTGGCTAAAGAATTAGGCCGGATGATAGTTGGTTTCGATACGCTTAAAACTGATAATGATAGTCTTAAGGCGGGACTTACACGTGAAAAGAACAAAATCGTTCAGCTTCTTTCTATCAATGCTTCAAACATTCAGCTTATAAAGAAATATAAGGGGGAAATCTCTACAATGAGAGAGATAATGAAGAGCTACATTGTTCAGATCGATTCGCTGAATACCCGAAATAAAATCCTTGCCACGGAAAACACCAGCATTAAGCAGCAGATAACCCAGGTTCAGAGTACCAATACCGAACTTACCAAAGTGAAGGAAGAGCTCAGCTCAAAAGTTGAAATCGCCTCTGTAATTCAGGCAAAGGACATTGTCGCGACTTCTCTTAATAAAAGACAGAAGCCCACAACAAAGATCAACCTTCTCGACAAGCTGAAAATCTGTTTCACATTGCGCGAAAACCCACTGGCAAAAGCAGGTCCGAAAAATGTCTATATGAGAGTACTCCGGCCCGATTCGCTTGTGATCGCCACAAGCCCGGATAACACGTTTGACTACAAGGGAAATAAGCTGGTATATTCAGCAAACCGCAACGCTGATTACATGAATCAGGATATTGAGATGTGCATTTTCCTAGATAACACCGGTGATTTTATTATCGGAAATTACAGTGTGGAGCTTTATCTCGAAGACAATATTATCGGAAGGACAACATTTATGCTGACAAAAAGATAGTCTGTCAGCTATTGTCTCCTGGCATCATAAATTCGGAAATAATATTATCAGATATCATAATACCCTGATTCGTAAGGATCAGGGTATTTTTTTCCTGCTTCATAAGGCCGTATTCGATAAACTTCCCTGCGGTATTAATAACATAATCATGCCCTTCCTTGTCAAAAGTTTTCTCTGTATATTCAAGGTCAATCCCCCACATGGTACGCAGGGAGGTCATCATGTACTCATTGAATCTTGTTTTCAGGTCCAATTCCTCTTTTTCAATCAGCTGTTTATCGCTACCGGCATGTCTGATGTATTTCTTCAGGTCGCGGGGGTTCCACTGTCTCGAATAGCGGTTATACGAATGTGCCGAAGGCCCCAGTCCCAGGTAAGGAACCTGTTTCCAGTAATTAGTATTATGGATCGAAAAGAATCCTGGTTTTCCAAAATTCGATATTTCATAATGCAAAAATCCGGCCGCTTCTGCTTTTTCGGTGAGAATATTGAACTGGGTTGTGCTCTCCTCTTCGTCTACCTCCTCAAGTTTACCTTTTTCCTTCATCTTTCCGAAGACCGTTCCCGGCTCAATGGTCAGGTGGTAGGCCGATAGATGGCTAATGCCAAAAGAGAAGCTTTTGTCAAGGTTTGCCGCCCAGTCGTCTGAAGTCATCCCCGGAATACCATATATGAGGTCAATAGTGACATTGGTGAAGCCAGCATTAAAAGCTTCATTTATTGCTACTTCTGCCTGGCGTGCAGTATGCCTCCTGTTCATCAGGTTCAAATCTTTGTCGCGCCACGACTGAACCCCAAGGCTGATCCTGTTTATCTCAAGGCTTTTAAGATCTTTAAGGTATTCTCCGGTTATATCATCGGGGTTTATTTCAATAGTTACTTCACAATCCTTTTCAATATTGAAACTGCTTCTCAGATGATCAAGCAGGGAACCGGCCTCAGATGCCAGCATAACAGACGGGGTTCCTCCGCCCAGGTAAATTGTTGAAATCGTTTCTTTTCCAAGATAATCCTTCCTGAAATCTGCCTCTTTATTAAGTGCATCAAGAAAGGGCTGTTTATCTTCCTTTGAAATTACATGATAGAAATCACAGTAATGACACAGTTTCCTGCAATACGGAATATGAACATAAATTCCTGCCATTTTTTTTACAATATCTAAATGTATTAATAAAATACCATTCTAATGATTAAATTTGGCGCAAACATAAGCGATGCTTCGTAAGAATATTTTTTCAATATTGGTTGCTCTCGTAATTCTGTACCTGAGCCTCGCAAGTGCCGAAACATTCAATAAAATACCCGTGTTTCATTTCCGGGGTATGGACAAGGTTGTACATTTTGGAATGTACGCGGTATTCATGGGGGTCCTGCTTTATGAAAACAGAATAAGAATTAATACCGGTCGTCGCCTTGCTCTTGTTGCTTTGATCCCATTTATTTTTGGCGCAACACTTGAATTAATGCAGTCGTGGCTGACAACAACCCGTACTGGGAGCATTTATGATTTGCTTTTTAATTTATTCGGAATTTTGTTCTCGATTGGCATTTACCTGCTGGCGAAGAATTCCGGGAGAGAGAGAATCAAATAGTCACAGAGTTGTTTTCGTTGGCCTTTTTTGCCATATCGTAAATTGTACTGTTTTTAAAAAGATCTACTAATCCGGACCTCAGTGTTTCATATTCATCATGAAGCGGGCATGGCAATATGTTTTTATCTATATATGAACAGGTGCCGTCGTGAATTAAGCAATTCCTGAAGAAATCGCTGCCGTCAATTATTTCTATGATGTCAAGAAGGGTAACCTTCGCCGGATCCCGGAGCATTGAAAATCCGCCATGTGGGCCTTTTACAGAATGAAGAATCTTGTGCTTTGCAAGTTGCTGAAGTATTTTTGCCAGATATGGGGTCGGCAACGCCAGTGCTTCTGAAATTGTTTTTATCCCGGTTTTCCCGGAAGCCTTCTGCCGGCTTGCAATGTATATTACTGCCCTTATCCCGTACCTGCATGAATTTGAGAGCATACTAATATACTTTTAATGGAATTTTGTCAATTCTTCTTTTGTGCCGGCCTCCGTCAAATGGCGTCTCAAGGAATGTCCTTACAATCAGGTATAATTCCGATTCATTTATAAACCGGCCGGGAATGGCACAAATGTTTGCATCGTTGTGAGCTCTGGCAAGTTTGCTGATCTCTTCATTCCAGCATAAGGCACTCCTGATCCCTGGGTGTTTGTTTGCTGTCATGTTAATGCCGTTTCCGGTGCCGCATATAGATATACCAATATCGTAATCGCCTTCCGAAACAGAATTTGCCATAGGATGGCCATAATCAGGATAATCGACCGGTTCCTCGGATGAACAGCCAAAATCCCTGACTTCATATTTTTCTCTGATCAGATAAGCCATAAGCTTCTCCTTGAGATAAAACCCCGCGTGATCAGCAACTACCGCTATCTTTTTCTTTTTCACCTTTTTCTGCTTATTAAAATGCCGCCTCAATTTAAAGAAAAAAATTCTTTTATCAGATTTTAAGTAATAATATGTCACAGGCTGGTCGTCCCCGGATTAATATCTGATCTTTGTCTCCGGTTCTTATTCCTGTGTTTAAACAATTCAAATTGCTTTTTGTTTTATATGACTATCGAGTATCAATAATAAGACGAATATTGTGCTTGAAAATCAATTATTTGCCCCAGTCCACCAGTTGGCGGAAATAATTGATTAATGATACTTATGTTGTTTTATATTCACATGTATGGCATGGTCCTTTTCACTCCATGTTGATAAGATGTAGATAACATGAGAAAAGGTCTTGATAATTTTCTTATAAAATAATGAAAACACGAACCTTTCGGTTTTTTCACATATTTACGCAGAATTACGCTTTAAATTAAACCCTTTAATTAACCAAAACTGAACAGTAAAAAATATACTTTTGTTTTGTTGCCTGTATTAATATCAGGTTAATAACAGTTGTTAATTCTTATTCTAATTTGCTGATTATCAAAAAAGGCATATTTTTTGTATTGTTGAAAAGTTGTTTGCTTTATGATAATTATGAAAAAAACAACATAAATCAATTTTAATTTTTAACACAATTAACAGTACATCATAATCATTATAAATATTAAATTAATATATCTATTATAATATAATAGATGTTAATAAAGTCAAGAAGCTGAATGAAAAATAAACCCGATTATATTTCAGAAATAAAAAGGATGAAGGAAGAAAAAAACGCAATCATCCTTGCTCACTATTATCAAACAGGAGATATTCAGGATATTGCCGATTTTGTTGGCGACTCTCTTGCCCTGTCTCAAAAAGCTGCTTCAAATGATGCAGATATAATTCTTTTTGCCGGGGTCCTCTTTATGGCTGAAACAGCAAAGATACTTGCTCCTGAAAAAAAAGTTCTACTTCCTGATTTGAACGCCGGCTGCTCTCTTGCCGATTCCTGCAAAGAAAAAGATTTCAAAAAATTTATTAAGGATAATCCTGGAAGAACAATAATTTCATATGTGAATACAACTGCAGAAATAAAGGCATTATCTGACATTGTCTGTACTTCTTCAAATGCAGTAAGTATAGTTAATTCTCTTCCGCCTGATGAAAAAATAATCTTTGCTCCAGACAGAAATCTTGGAAATTACGTTTTAAACCTTACAGGGCGTGATATGATTATATGGAATGGTACTTGTCATGTTCATGAAGAATTTTCTCTTGAGGCTATATTGAAATTGAAAGATCAGAATCGTGAATCTAAAATTATTGTGCATCCTGAATGTGAGCTACCGGTCAGAATGGTAGCTGATTATATTGGATCAACGGCCGCATTGCTTGAATTTACAAAAAAGGATAGTGGAAATTGTTATATTGTAGCGACGGAACCGGGGATAATTCACCAGATGAAAAAGGAAAATCCCGATAAAATTTATATTCCTGCTCCTCCACGGGATTCTACATGTGGCTGCAGTGAATGTAATTTTATGAAGCTGATTACAATTGAAAAAATATATAATTGTCTTAAAAGTGAAAAACCTGAAATTAAGCTTAGCAAAAAAATAATCATTGCTGCACAGAAACCTATTCGAAGAATGCTTGATATTTCCGGAAAAAAGGTCACTGAAAAATGAAGAAACTTTTTATAAATATCATTCTAACCTTCTGCGTATCAGGATTATTCGCACAAGGCACAGAAACCGATAAAGATGGCTTCCATCAATTCAAGTATCCCAATGGAGTCATTTCCAGCGAAGGAATAATAAAAGACGGAAAACCAGAGGGTTATTGGAAAAGTTATTATGTTACAGGAGTAAAGAAATCAGAGGGAAAAAGAACAAGCTTTCTTCTTGACAGCCTCTGGCTATTTTATGACCAGGCCGGAGATACCACTGAAAAAATAAGTTATCTGCTTGGGAAAAAAAATGGCTATTACCTGAAATATAAAAAAGAACCTCTGGTTGGACTGTATGTGTGGTCGAGAGAATTATTTGCCGGCGACAGGAAAGAAGGTACAGGCTTTATATATTTTCCTGACGGAAAAGTGCAACAGGCAATTTCTTATAATTCAGGTAAAAAAGAAGGTTTGTCAAAGGAATTCGATGAAAACGGGAATATCGTTGTGCTTCTGGAGTATAATAACGACTTCCTGATAAGCAGGGAAAAAATAAACAGAAGTGACAGCAAGGGGCTAAAGCAGGGATTGTGGATCGACTTCTTTCCAAACGGAACCAAAAAATGCGAAAAAACATATAAAGACGATCAGCTATATGGTTATTATAAAGAATATGACATGAGGGGAAATCTGGTGCTGACCATGCTTTATGAAAATGGAGCCATTGTAAAGTCAAGGGTCGAAGACGAACCCGATGTTGAGATTGTAAACAAATATGACGATAATAATAAACTGATATATAGCGGTCCATATCGCAGCAAGGTTCCGGTTGGAGTACATCGTGAATATGGCGCCAACGGAAAGGTTTCAAATTCATTTATTTATAACGATAACGGGTTGCTGCTGTCTGAAGGAATTGTGGATGAAGCAGGGAACCGAAACGGCAGATGGAAGGATCTTTATGCTGATAAGACAACAGAAGCGGAAGGAACCTATACAGATAACCGGAAAACAGGAATATGGAAATTCTATAACCCCTCCGGCAAAATGGAACAGACCGGGTCATTCAATAACGGAAGACCCGACGGTTTGTGGAAATGGTATTATGATAACGGAGCAATACTGAGAGAAGAGGAATACTTTCAGGGGCAGCGCGATGGAACTTTTACAGAATATTCTGCAACGGGAGATGTTATAAGCCAGGGCCAGTATTCCGATGGGGAGAAAAATGGTGACTGGAAATCCAAAACAGGCAACTTGAGTGAAGAAGGAAAATATATCCTGGGGCTGAAGGATGGCATATGGAAATCGTACTATCCGACCGGCAAATTAAGATTTAAAGGTAGTTTTGTGCAGGGAAATCCCGACGGGCAGCATATGTGGTATTTTGAAGACGGCAAGCCAAAGGAGGAACAGTATTACCGCAATGGGCTCAGGCAGAAAACCTGGAAAAAATTTAATGAGGATGGGGTTGCTATAATGACAATCACTTACAAGGATGATGTCGAAATTATTATAAACGGCGTTAAAATAAATCTTCCTGAAAGCAGTACAAAACTTATTAAATAGTTACTTTGCTCCATGGAAGAGAACCTGGATATCAGGAATGAAGAAGTTTCTGCCGCGGATAAAGAACTTGAAAAACAACTCCGGCCGTTTACTTTTAGTGATTTTAAAGGGCAGCAACAGGTAATCGATAACCTTAAGGTTTTTGTCACTGCAGCAAAGCAAAGAAGTGAATCGCTCGACCATGTTCTGCTCCATGGACCTCCCGGGCTGGGAAAGACCACCCTGGCAGCAATAATCGCAAATGAACTTGGCGTAAACCTGAGAGTAACCTCCGGCCCCGTTCTTGATAAACCTGGTGACCTTGCAGGCCTCCTTACCAACCTTGAGGAGGGAGATGTACTTTTCATCGACGAGATTCATCGCCTCAGTCCTGTGGTAGAAGAGTATCTTTACTCAGCCATGGAAGATTACCAGATAGATATTATGATCGATAAGGGGCCGAGCGCAAGAAGTGTACAACTTACGCTTAATAAGTTTACTTTGATCGGAGCCACTACCCGGTCAGGCCTTCTTACCAGCCCTCTGAGAGCCAGATTCGGTATAAAATTTCACCTTGAATATTACGACCGTGATGTGCTTTCGGGAATTGTAAAGCGCTCCGCAGGCATACTCAATATTAAAATCGATGAAAAGGCAGCTGGCGAGATTGCAAATAGAAGCCGGGGAACACCAAGAGTTGCAAATCTGCTTCTGCGAAGGATTCGCGATTTTGCACAGGTAAAGGGGTCGGGAAAGATAGATATTGAAATTACAAAGTACGGGCTTACTGCACTCAATATCGATCAGTACGGACTTGATGAAATGGATAACAGGATCTTATCGGCAATCATTGATAAGTTCAACGGGGGACCGGTAGGAATTACTACCATTGCAACTGCAGTTGGAGAAGAGAGAGGAACAATCGAAGAGGTTTATGAGCCATTTCTGATTAAAGAGGGCTTCCTTAAAAGAACACCTCGTGGCCGCGAAGCCACAGAGCATGCATACAAACATCTCGGGAAACTTTTTGGGCGCGATTCAAACGGCACGCTCTTTTAACGCGGAAAATCAATTAAAAACATTGCTGATCTTCTCAAGGCCTTTTTTA
>PMIG01000303.1 GCA_003157055.1 Bacteroidales bacterium
GGAAGATCTGGGTAATGCAATAGCCCTTAATTCCCTGATGTTTAACGGAGCCCGGCTTATTGGTCCTTCAATAGCCGGAATCATACTTGCAGCCACCGGTGAAGGAGTCTGTTTTCTTCTGAATGCGATAAGCTATGTGTTTGTAATTATTTCATTATTAATGATGAGATTACACATCAAAGAAACAAATAAGAAAGAGAAACAGATCCTGAAAGAACTAGGTGAAGGATTCCGGNNGGTATACATTCGGATTTGCACCTATCAAGCACCTTCTGATATTGTTAAGCATTTCAAGCCTGATGGGAATGTCATATTCAGTTCTTATGCCTGTATTTGCAAAAGAGATTTTGCACGGAGGATCTCATACATACGGCTTTCTGATGGGAGCAGCCGGATTTGGCGCTCTTCTTGGGGCCTTTTTCCTGGCTTCAAGGAGATCGGTTGTGAAGCTTGGAAGAATTGTCCCGGCTTCAGCAATTCTTTTCGGCGCAGGATTGATAGGTCTTTCATTTTCCAGGATATTCCCTTTCTCTCTCCTCCTGATGATCTTTATCGGTTTGGGAATGATGATGCAAACAGCCGCCAGCAATACGATCCTGCAAACAATTACCGACGATGATAAGAGAGGCAGGGTTATGAGCTTTTATACCATGTCAATTATGGGAACTGCTCCTTTTGGAAGCCTGATGGCAGGAGGGCTGGCAAAAGTTGTCGGAACTCCGGGAACCATTTTTATAGGTGGACTAGCAAGTATCACAGGAGCCCTGTTCTTTCTAAGAAAGTTACCAGAGCTGAAAGCCATAGTGCGTCCAGTCTATGTTAAAATGGGAATCATTCCGGAAGTGGCTGAAGGTATTCAGACAGCTTCGGAACAGTCAGCTGAAACCGGATTGTAAATCATTCTGTTATCTCAAAAACTGAACTCGACAGGGCTGCCCCGTTTCCAACATTTAAACCTATCTTCATAAGATAATCACCTGTATAACTTTTCCCATTTTCAGAATGACCAAATCGCCGACCTTCAGAGGAGACATTAATTTCCTGAATTTTGTAGGTTTTGGTCGGATCAAGCCCTTGTAACCGAACCTGGTTGAATGTTTCACCAAACCTTGAGTTAAGAGTGTAGGCAAAAAGAACAGCCTTGTTCTTTATATTGTTTACATACATTAGGACAGCACGATTTTCCTCATATGGAGAGACAAGCCTGTACAGATCTCCATGCCATATTACATCACTAAGCCGTTTGTAATTTGCTACCGCTTCCTGGCTAAATTTTAGTTCATTATCCGTCAATTCATTAACCTTTATATCATACCCCATCTTACCCATCATGGCAACATCGGTTCTGAATTTTAATGACTGCTTACCCCATGAAGTTATATGATTACAAATTGCGAATGATGGAAAGAAATAAGAGTATCCCCATTGAATATAAACCCTTTCCAGAGGATCGGTATCATCGCTAGCCCAGAATTCAGTAAAATACCTGAGAGCGCCATAATCAACCCTTCCTCCGCCTCCTGAGCAGAGCATTACAGGCAAGTGCGGGTATTTCTGCCGAAGCTTGTTAAGGACACTGTAAAGACTGTTCACATAATCCACATAGAGATGTGATTGTTTATCTTTAAGGTAGACTGAATATGCATTTGTCATCATTCTGTTGCAGTCCCACTTTATGAATTCAATGCCTGGATTTGCAGTAAGCATACCGTCCACAACATTATAGACGAATTCCTGAACTTTTGGGTTTGTCAGATCGAGAACAAGCTGGTTACGAAAATAATTCTCTGGCCGGTTTGGAAGTTTCAGAATCCAGTCGGGATGGTTTTCATAGAGTTCACTCTTTGGATTTACCATTTCAGGTTCTATCCAGATACCAAATTTTACACCTTTGCTGTCAGCTTCCTTCACAAGATAACCCAGACCGTCCGGAAGTTTTGCTTTATTTTCCTGCCAGTCACCTAGTCCTGCACGATCGTTACTCCTTGGATATTTATTTGCAAACCATCCGTCGTCAAGAAGAAACAAATCTAGTCCAAGCTTTTTCGTTTCATCAATAACATCTGTAAGTTTTTTTTCATCGAAGTTGAAACCTGTAGCTTCCCAGTTATTCAAGAGCGTGAGACGTGTTTTTGTACCGTCAAGTATTCCATAGTTGGTGGCCCAATGATGCAGATTGCGGCTGGCCTGACCTTTCCCATGATTTGAATAAGTGAAAATGAATGAGGGAGTTTTAAATGGTTTCCCAGGTTGCATAGAATACTCTGAAGCAAATGGATTAATTCCCGATATGACACGTAAAGAACCTTTTTCATCAACTTCAAAAACGAATTGAAAATTGCCCGACCAGCCCAGAGTTCCGGCAATAAGTTCCCCATTATTTTCATCGGATTTTTCATTCAGTGAAAGAAAGAAAACCGGTGTCTGGTACATATGTGCACGGGTCCCCAGTTTGCTGTCAAGTATTTTTATGCCACTGGTAAGTTCGTTTTCCTGCATCTTCATTTCCTCAGCCCAGTCGCCGTGAAACTGAGTCAGCCAGTACTTGCCGGCATCAAAATGAAGCATGGATGAGGCGTAGTTATAAACAGTAACCGGGTTTGTCTCTTTTTGTACAATCTCAACCCATTGTTCAATGACATCCTCCACAGAGTAAGATTTAATATGAAGAGTAACTTCAACCGGATA
>PMIG01000025.1 GCA_003157055.1 Bacteroidales bacterium
AAAAGCAGATTGAAATTTCAGTAGTAATTGATGAGGAACTAAATGTTTTTGCTGATGAACATATGCTTGAGACAGTTGTCAGGAATCTGGTCTCAAATGCTATTAAATTCACGAACAATAACGGAAAGATATCTGTTAAAGCTGATTATAAGGACGATAATTCCATTGAAGTGAAAATAAGTGATACCGGAATAGGGATTACAACAGAATTGAAGAATAAGCTTTTCATGATAAACGAGAAGACCAGCAGGAATGGCACCGCAGGAGAATTGAGCAGCGGTCTTGGTCTTTTGCTATGCAAGGAATTCATAGAACAATGCGGCGGTAAAATTTGGGTTGAGAGCGAAGTTGGAATGGGTAGTACCTTTTCATTTTCAATCAAACAATATGAAAATCTGAAGATTTGAAATCATTGACCTAGGATTTTTCCGGCAATTTACTTTGTAAACTGGTAATTTATTTAGTAAAAAAATGGTGCAAATGAATAAGCAAACAATCAATGATATTCAGTTTTTAGATATATTCAATTTAGACGATATTCAGCGTATTCAAGACTTATTTGCCGATGCTACAGGTGTTGCGTCAATAATAACTCATCCTGATGGAACACCCATAACCCGACCGAGTAATTTCTGCAGATTATGTAATGAAATAATCCGGAAAACAGATGTCGGGCTTAAGAACTGCTTTAAATCCGATGCTGAAATCGGCAGGCCTAATTGCAGCGGGCCAATAATACAACCTTGTTTGAGCGGTGGATTGTGGGATGCCGGCGCTAGTATTATTGTGGGTGGCAAACATATTGCCAACTGGTTAATTGGTCAGGTTAGAAATGAGGAGTTGAATCCTCAGCAGATGCTTAATTATGCAAAAGAGATAGGATCTGACCAGGAAGATTTTATGAGAGCATTAGAAGAGGTACCTGTTATGTCAAAGGATAAGTTTGAAAAGGTTGCCAGGATGTTATTTTCATTTACCAGAGAAATTTCATCAAAAGCCTATCAGAATAGCCAGCTTAAACAATCAATAGATGAGAACAATCGTGCGGAAGAAGAGTTATTGAAAAGTGAAATTTTAAACCGTACTTTGATCAAGCACCTTCCACAGCGTATTTTTGTAAAGGACCCCGATTCAAAATACATATTATGCAACGACGTATATTCAAGGGATTTAGGAATAGATTCAAAAGATATTGTTGGCAAAAATGACTTTGATTATTTCTCTCGTGAATTAGCCGAAAAATACCAGACAGACGATAAAAATGTAATATCTGAAGGTATTCAAAAGGAATTTGATGAAAAATATTCCATTTCAAGCCAGGAGAAGTGGACACATGTTAATAAAGTGCCATATCGTGATGCGAATGATCAGATTGTGGGAGTACTGGGCATATTTGAAGATATCACAGAACGGAAACTGAGAGAAGAAGAAATTTTACTTAAAAATGATCTGCTTCAGACTATGAATGCAGAAAAAGATAAGTTCTTCTCAATAATTGCACATGACCTGCGAAGCCCACTTAGTGCATTTGTTGAAGCTACCCAGATTCTTGCTGAAGAGATACAAACAATGAATATAGATGAGATTAAGGAAATAACTCTGAGTATGAAGTCATCAGCAACAAATATCTATACTCTGCTTGAAAACCTTCTTGAGTGGTCGAGGTTAAAACGTGACGGCCTGGATTTTGTTCCTGTAAAACTCAATCTCAAAGAGAAAGTCAACGATTGTATTAATGTTCTTTCCGAATCTGCCAGAAAAAAAGAAATACAAATAAATGATTCCATCCCCAGTGAAATTGAGGTTTGTGCTGATAACCATATGTTTGATACGATAGTTCGGAATCTGATATCAAATGCAATAAAATTTACCCGGGCTGGAGGCAAAGTCACTGTAGAAGCTTTTTACAACATTGATCATTTGGTGGAAGTGAAAGTAAGTGATTCAGGTATTGGAATGACCCCTGAATTGAAAGAGAAGCTGTTTCTTCTGAGTGAAAAGACCAATAGACCAGGAACAGAAGGTGAACCAAGTACCGGGCTTGGGTTATTATTATGTAAAGAATTTATTGAAAAACATGGTGTCAAAATTTGGGTGGAGTGTGATGTCGGGATATGCAGTACTTTTAATTTTACAATCAATTCAGAAAAAAAACAGAAATGAATAGACTGGAACATGATCTTTTTCTTCTGGTTACCAACCTATCGCAACTCAAAAGTAAGGACCAGATAATAAAGTTATTTATTGAATGTATTGACTCTATATTTCCTGACTATAATATTACCTGGGACTCTGTAAACGAGAAAACATCAAAATATAAAATTGAGGTTCGTACACGTCTTAAAACTTTCGGGTTTATCAGTTTTAACAAAGGATTAAATGAAGATAGTGAGTCTTTTACTCTTATACAGAATCTTTCTCAACTGGTTGCAGTATTACTCGAAAAGACAGAACAGGAATTGGAGGTCAATCAGGCAAAGTATCGGACGATTTTTGAATCTACAGGTACTGGTACCTTGATAGTTGAAGAAGATACTACCATCTCTATGGCAAACAATGAGTGCTTTTCTCTTACAGGATATTCACAGGCAGAACTTATCGGACATAAATGGACCAAATATGTCGAAACGGAGAGTTTGCAAAATATGATCAGGAATCATAACTTCAGACGCGAAAACCCGCTTCTGGCACCTAAAAAGTATGAAGTAAAACTTATCCATAAGAATGGTGATGCCCGACATGCCATACTAGATATCGGAATAGTTCCGGGAACTGGTCAAAGCGTTGTTTCTATACTCGATATTACAGATCGTATAATTGCAGAACAAGCTCTTATTGCAAAAGCAGATGAGCTTCGTATCAGTGAAGAATTATTTAAAAACGTCTTTGAATTTGCTACGGTAGGCAAATCCCTTACGTCTATTGATGGTAAAGTAAATGCTAATAAAGCTTTCTATCAGTTATTAGGGTACACAAAAAAAGAGATGAAGAATATCAACTGGCAAGAATTGACATACCCAGATGATATTCTGAAAAATGACGAAATCATTAAAAGTATCCTGAGAGGTGACAAAAGATCTGAACGCTGGGAGAAACGATATCTCAGAAAAAATGGTGAGATAATTTGGGTTGATATCTCCACCACTCTGCAACGCGATCTAAATGGGGAACCTATTTATTTTATTACGACCATCATAGATATCACAGAGAAAAAAAGATCGGAAGAAAAGATCATTCAGCTGAATTCCGAATTGGAAAAAAGGGTCATGGAACGCACCTCGCAACTTGAAGAAGCCAACAAAGAACTACAGGCATTTGCCTATTCAGTTTCCCACGACCTCAGGGCACCATTACGGGCTATAGACGGATTTTCTAAGTTCGTGCTGGAAGATTATAGTTCTAAACTTGATTCTGAAGGTCAAAGGTTTCTTAGCCAGA
>PMIG01000064.1 GCA_003157055.1 Bacteroidales bacterium
AAAAGAATACGATTCCAAATATGTTTATATCCCTATAGATTTTGCCCGTGAACTGACTGAAACCGATAAGGGAGTCACTACCATTGAAATCAAATTCAAAGAGCATGCCAATCCGCAGGCTGTGCAAAAGGACATTACTAAAATCTTCGGAAAGGGTTTTACAGTTCAGAACCGGTATGAACAGCAGGCTATATTTTATAAAGTAATGAAATCCGAAAGACTTGCCATTTTCTTTATCCTTACACTTATACTTATTATCGCATCATTTAATATCATCGGGTCCCTTACAATGCTCATAATTGAGAAAGAGCGTGATATTGAAATACTGAAGAGCCTGGGGGCCGATAACAACCTTATCAGAAAGATTTTCATATTTGAAGGATGGCTTATCTCAATAATAGGTGCCATATCAGGAATTATCCTGGGTTTTGTTGTCTGTTGGCTGCAGCATACTTACGGGCTTGTAAAGCTTCAGAGCCAATCTCTTATTATGGATTCATACCCGATAGTTATGAAATTAAAAGATTTTATAATTGTTCCGGTGACAGTTCTGTTAATCGGATATTGGGCAGCCTGGTATCCGGTAAGATTTTTAACGAAAAAATATCTTAATAAAGACGTTTGATAATCAATTATTATATTTACCGGAAATCGCGCTTTACAAAAACAAGATGAGAAAAACCCTTAAAAATAAACAGCAATGATCAGGTCAGCTTTTCTCATATTGATCACTATCTCAGCATTGGCTGTATCTTGTTCCAGCAGAAAACCTAAACTGGACAAAAAAAACCTGATCCCTGAAAAAGAACTCGTATCATTATTGACCGATATCCATTTGGCGGACGGACTTCTCACCCTCCCGGAGATTAATTCGTGGGCTTCCTCGCTTGATTCTATCACCTCCTATTATCAGGTTATTGAAAAACACGGTTATACAAAAGAAATGATGGATAAAACAATGAAGTACTATTTCTTGAATAATCCTAAAAAACTAAATAAGATATACGACCAGGTTCTGGGGATATTAAGCGAAATGGAATCACGTGCTCAAAAAGAATCTATTGCTGATATGGCTCGCTTCTCAAACTTATGGCCGGGTAAAGACTTCTATTCTTTTCCGTCACTTTCAGGCAATGACTCTTCTATGTTCGAGTTAGCACTTAACCGACCGGGCATTTATACGCTTTCATTTTCTGCTACTCTTTTTCCCGATGATCAGTCGGTCAATCCAAGAGTAACTGCTTTTACATGTTATGCTGATAGCATGGATACCGGGAAAAGACGATATGTGAAATCAATTAATTACTTAAAAGATGGCCGTCCGCATACTTATACACTCATCATTTCATCACCCGAACAGGTGATTCGTCATTTAAGAGGCTGGCTCTATGACTTCGATAACCGACCATCGGGTATTGAGAAACATATTAAAATAGAGAATATCTCTATTACCTACAGCTCACTGACCATATGAAACGCTTTGCAGCTCAATACATTATAACAAATTCCGGTCCTTTACTTAAAAGAGCTGTCATAACCACCCATGATGATGGAACAATAATCAGTATTGAAGATACGGCAGGTGATCTCAAAGAAATACATTCCACAGAATTCTATAATGGGATAATAATCCCCGGCTTTATAAATTGTCATTGTCATCTCGAGCTATCTCATCTTAAAGGGTTCACATCAAAAGGAACGGGTCTCGGTAACTTTTTAGAACAGATAAGAAGTTCAAGGGATAAAAACAAAGAAAATATTATATCTTCTGCTTATGCTGCTGATACTTATATGTTTAATGAAGGAATTGTATTATGTGCAGATGTTTGCAACTCTTCAGATTCCTTCAAAATAAAAAAAGACAGCAGGATAAGTTATCTTAACCTTCTTGAAGTTTTTGGTATAGATCCTGATAAGGCGGACAGACGACTTGAGGACATTATGAGGGTAGCCGGAACTGCCCGGGAAATGGATCTGCCTTACTCACTGGTTCCACACTCGGTATATTCTATGTCGCTGACTCTCCTCAGACTACTCAAAAATGCAAGTAATAATAACAGAGTAACAACCATTCATTTTATGGAGACGTCTGCAGAAGAAATTTTCCTTAAAAATCATTCCGGATCATTAAGGTCCTCTTTTATACGATCAGGGTTGATTCCTCATCGTCTTGAAACAGCTGAAAAACATGAGGATGTGATTCTTAATGAGATAACCCGGACTGGAAATCTGATACTTGTCCACAATACTTTTACTGACAAGAACATTATACGGAGCATTAAGGAGAGGGAAAAGTTATTCTGGTGTCTCTGCCCCAATTCAAATATTTATATCGAAAATAAGATCCCTCCCTTAAAACTGTTAATTGAGGAGGGTTGCGAGATCGTCATCGGCACCGATAGTCTGGCCTCCAATACTAATCTGAGTATTCTTGATGAGCTTAAAACGCTTCAGTTTAATTTCTCTGACATTACAATCGAAGATCTTGTTCCATGGGCAACTGTTAACGGTGCAAAGGCACTGGCAGAAGAACAACAGTATGGCAGCATTGAGCCGGGCAAAAAACCAGGGCTTCTGCTTCTTGAGAATGTTGACCTTCAGAATATGAAGTTGCTGCCTGAAAGTTCTGTTAGGAGACTGATATAGTATTTCCTCCTATCTTTATTGCCACCTTCTCCCTACTTTCTTGCTGGGCTGTTGAAAAAGCTGAAATCCATTAACCACAGAGGGGCACAAGCGTTAAGAAATAGCCCGGTGAGCCTGTCCCG
>PMIG01000285.1 GCA_003157055.1 Bacteroidales bacterium
GGGATGGGAACCTGCAGATAATAAAGAACATAAAATTATAAATTGTCCTGTACCCGGATGTCCGATGGCGACACATAGTGAAACTCCTCCGGGATCAGTCAGCTACTTAGAGCTTGTCAAAAAATAGAACTTATTACTTCAAATAATAATAAGGTGTCCTGCAGAGACACCTTTTTTTACGGTCTGATTTTTGATTGAAAAAGTTTATCCGAAAATCTTAACTTTATGGCTGTTTAATTAAAAACCATTGCAATGAGAAAAATTATAGTCCTTTTATTAATCTTAATACCATTTAATATGGCTATTTCAGCAGAATCAGTAAAAGATATCAAAGCCACACTTAAGCATGTGACAGTTTATCCCGACCGTGCGCAGATGACTCATGATGCCACAGTTGAAATACCTGCCGGAAAAACAATACTTAAGCTTGGATCTCTCTCTCCCTACATTGACCAGCAGAGCATCCAGGTAAAGGGGAATGGCGATTTCATGATCGTCTCGGTCAATTACCAGAACAATTACCTCGAGAACCTTGAAGATCTTCCTGTAATAAAGGATATAAGAAACCAGATCGAAGCTCTTCAGCTTAAAGTGGAAGATGAACAGGCAGCGATCAGCATTCTTAATGAGAAGGAGGCATTTCTTGTAGCTAACCGCGCTGTCCTTGATAAGAAGACAACCCTCACAATAGAACAGCTTAAGAGCGTGATGGACCTTTATACCACCAACATGGAACAGGTAACTACCTCGGTTCTGAAAAAGAACAGGCTGATAAAGGATTATCAGAAACAGATCGATGCGCTTCAGAAACAGATTGCCGATAAAACTGGTAAACAGCAACTCCCTTCCGGCGAGATTTCCGTGACTGTAACAGCTGACAAACCGGTAACAGGGAAACTGGATTTTGCATATGTCGTATCCAACGCCGGCTGGTATCCATCATATGATGTAAGAGTTGACGACATAACGAAGCCTGTAAACATATTTTTCAAAGCCAATGTATTCCAGAATACCGGCGTTGAATGGAAGGATGTGAAGCTGAGCTTCTCGAATGCCACTCCATGGATTGCCGGAGATGTCCCGGTTCTTTATCCGTGGTTCATCGATTATTACATACCCATGCCGGTTACTAAGTCGAGAATGCCAATGATGTCAGCAAAAGGCGAGGCTCCCGCAATGGCAGAAGCAGCCACCAACGATATGGCTAAAGAAGCTGAGGCCGCACCTGTGGGAGTTGAAAAGCAGGTAGGCGAGACAACAATCACCTTTGATGTTTCAATCCCATGTTCCCTCGCTTCCGACGGGAAAATACAGACGATAGAGGTTCAGCGTTCAACAGTTCCTGCTGAATATAAATATGTGACTGTTCCAAAGATGTCGTCGGTTGCCTACCTTACCGCAAGCATCACCGACTGGGCAAAGCTGAGCCTGCAGAGCGGTGAAGCCACACTTTATTTTGAAAATACTTTTGTCGGAAAGTCTAATCTCGACGTCAGCCAGCTTAAAGATACTCTGACTCTCTCTCTTGGAAATGACAATAGTATTCTTGTCAAGAGGGAAAAGCGCCAGGATTTCACAAGTAAAAAGACGTTCGGATCAAATAAAACTGAGATCTATTCATTCCTGATAACTGTCAGGAACAATAAACCGGGTGTAATAAAGATAACCCTGAGCGACCAGATTCCTGTCTCATCGAACAGCGGAATAACAGTAGAGGCAACCGAGCTGACAGGCGGAAAACTTAATTCACAGACAGGTTTTGTAAACTGGGACCTTGAGATAAAACCACAGGAAACCAAACAGATAATTCTGACCTACTCAGTCAAGTATCCAAAGGACAAAACAATAATTCTTGAATAACCCACAGATTGATGAACTTCCTTGGAAACCTGTGCTGGCTCATTTTCGGAGGTTTAATTATTGCCATTGAATATTTCATTGGAAGCCTCTTGCTGATGGTCACAATCGTCGGGATCCCTTTTGGAGTGCAGACACTCAAGATGGGAGCGCTTGCAATCTGGCCGTTCGGACGTGATACCCGTGTTCATTCAAGGGCCTCAGGCTGCCTTTATATACTGATGAACCTCCTATGGCTTCTCTGCGGCGGCATATGGATAGCGCTTACCCATGCCTTCTTCGGATTGCTGCTTTGCATTACAATAATAGGGATACCCTTCGGCCTTCAGCATTTTAAGCTGACGGCAGTTGCACTGAATCCTTTCGGGAGAGATATAGTAATTACTTGACAAATGGAATATATTCCCATCAGCAAACTGGGGAAATACGGCCTAATCGATCATCTTTCAGCGGGCTTTACTCCGATAAACAAGAGTACTGTAAACGGGATCGGGAACGACGCTTCTGTCATATATTCAGGAGATAAATATACCCTGGTTTCGACCGATCTTATGCTTGAAGGGATCCATTTTAACCTTGTATATTTTCCCCTGAAGCACCTCGGCTACAAATCTGTTATAAGGGGAATATCCGACATCTATGCCATGAACGGCACTCCGGGTCAGATCCTGATCGGGCTCGGGATAAGCTCAAGATTCTCGTCAGATCAGGTCGATGAGATATATGGAGGAATTAATCTTGCCTGCAATAAATATGGAGTTGATCTCGCAGGCGGAGACATAACAAGTTCGCTTACCGGACTTACGATAAGCGTCACTGCGGTCGGATATGCCGAAAAGGATAGTCTTGTAAGAAGGGATGGCGCCAGACCTAACGACCTTATTTGCATAACCGGCGATTTAGGAGCTTCCTACATGGGACTTCAGCTGCTTGAAAGGGAACGACTGATCTTTGAAAAGAACAAGGGCATCCAGCCTGATCTCGCAGGCAATGATTATGTAATAGGACGGCAGCTGAAACCTGAATTTCCCGCCGCTGTGCTCTCAGATCTGAAAGAAGCAGGTATACATCCCGGATCAATGATTGATGTAACAGATGGACTTGCTTCGGACCTCATGCAGATTTGCAAGGCTTCAGGTACCGGCTGCAGGATATTCAACAAACAGATCCCGATTGACTATGAAACCTCACGGCTGGCTGAGGAATTTAATATTGATCCCCTGATCCCTGCCATGAACGGAGGTGATGACTTTGAGTTGCTCTTCACTGTTCCGATTGAAATGTACGAAAAAGTGAAAGAGATAGCTTCTGTGAAGATAATCGGTCATATTACTGAAAAAGGTTCCGGCAACTACCTTGTAGGAGATGAAGGAACTGAGGTTGAGATAATGGCCCAGGGCTGGAGCCGGGAAAAATAAAAAAGGGACCTATCTGGGTCCTTTTATTACGCCTCTTTGTGAATTCCTGATGAAATCAATTATATAATCCCTTTCAGGAGTTGGTTCGAATTCTTTTTCAATCTTTTCCAGTGCCTGTGTAAAATTAAGCTTGCTCTGGTAAATAACCCTGTAAATATTATGTATCTCGTCAATTTTCTCTTTGACGAATCCTCTTCTTGCAAGACCCACCGTATTGAGTCCCATATAACACAAGGGATCCCTGTCTGCGAGAATATATGGCGGAACATCGATTCGTATTTTACAGCCTCCGCCTATAAAAGCATGCGCGCCGATTCTTGCGAACTGGTGGACAAGCGTTCCTGCAGAGATTATAGCCCAGTCGTGAACCTTAACTTCTCCTGCCAGTCCGGTCGAGTTTCCCATAATGCAGTTGTTCCCTAATGCACAATCGTGCCCTATGTGCGAGTATGCCATCAGGAGACAGTTCTCTCCAACGATTGTCTTTCCAACGGCAGCTGTACCCCTGTTCACCGTAGATCCCTCTCTGACAGTTGTCCTGTCGCCTAATTCAGCAGTGGTTTCCTCGCCTTTGAATTTAAGATCCTGTGGAATTCCTGAAACAACTGCCGAAGGAAATATCCTGCAGTTTTTCCCGATCCTTGCACCATCCATAACGGTTGCATTGGGGCCGATCCATGTTCCATCTCCTATGGTTACATTGCCCGCAATATAAGCGAATGGTTCAACTGTTACATTTTCGCCTAGTTTTGCATCCGGATGAATAAACGCTGATTTTGAGATCATTGCAACTATTTATTTTTAATTACCTGGGCAGTCATTTCTCCTTCCACAACCAGGGTATTGCCGACAAAAGCTTGTCCATACATTGCCACTATTCCTCTTCTCATGGGTTCAATCAATTCCATCTTTAGAATTACCGAATCGCCGGGAACAACTTTATGCTTGAATTTAAGCTTATCTATTTTCAGGAAATAAGTTGAATATTTTTCAGGATCTTTAACACCGCTCAGAACCAGTAGCCCGCCGCACTGTGCCAGGGCCTCAACGAGCAGAACGCCAGGCATTACAGGTTCGTCAGGAAAATGGCCTTGAAAGAATGGCTCATTGATTGTGACATTTTTAATCCCGACAACAGTGGTTTCATCAAGGTAAATAAGCTTATCGACCATCAGGAAAGGAAACCTGTGAGGAAGCCGCTTTTTTATATCTTCCACGGTAAAAACAGGCGGCTGTGAAGGATCATAGATGGGGATGCTTCGTTTTGAAGAGGCCTTTTTCATCTCCTGCCTCATAAGCTTTGCAAGCCTTGTATTTGCGTAATGGCCAGGACGGGTAGCAACAACTTTCCCCTTTATAGGATGGCCGACGAGTGCAAGGTCACCCATGATATCGAGAAGCTTGTGCCTTGCTGGTTCGTTGGGATAAATTAATTCGGTATTATTGAGCACACCTGCAGTATGAGTGCTTATTCCTGGTCTGTTGAAAAGCTTGGCAATACGGTCTATTTCTGACTGATCAACTTCCTTATCGAGGATCACGATAGCATTGTCAAGATCACCTCCTTTGATCAGCCCCATCTTAAAAAGGGGTTCAAGCTCGTGAAAGAAGACGAATGTACGGCTTCTGCAAATTTCTTCCTCGAAATCATCAATCGAGTCGAGAATTGCATATTGATTTCCAAGTATTTTTGAATTATAGTCGATAAGAACGTTAATGCTCAGGTGGTCGTCGGGGTAGACGATCAGATCGACGCCGTGCTCTTCGTCGGAGAATACGATTTTCTGCTTAACGACAAAATAGTTGCGGTCTTCCTTAAGATCGACGATTCCTGCTTCCTTGATTGCCTTGACAAAAGCCCATGCAGATCCACCCATTATAGGTGCCTCCTGGGCATTCATTTCTATCAGCGCATTATCGACGCGAAGACCATGAAGGGCTGCAAGCGCATGTTCAATAGTCGACACTGAAGCATTATTCTGAACAAGGGTTGTTCCCCTTGAAGTATCAGTGACGTTTTCAGCCAGTGCATCGATGACGGGTTTGCCAGGAAGGTCGACCCGGCAGAATTTATATCCGTGGTTTGCCGGTGCCGGCTTGAAGGTGATAGTAACATTGACCCCGGTATGCAATCCCTTTCCATTCAGACTTATCTCCCTGGCCAGTGTCCTCTGTTTTTCGCTCATCAGTTAAAATGTTTGATAGAATTTTGGGTACAAAAAAAACAAAAATAATCCGAACAAGCTAAAAAAACAGCTTTTAAGTCTATTAATACCAACCTCTTTAGCCTGAACCTTATTCTATTCTACTGTTTTTTAAAGGATTCTATTTCCTTTTCCAGCGCATCGACTTTTATCTTCAGCTCCGGCAATTTCTTGAATACTATAGAGCACCTTAGAAAATCCCTATGGTCGAAGGCAGGATATCCAAGTAAAATCGAATTCTCTTTCTTGACATCGCTTGGGATGCCTGACTGGGCTCCGATTTTAGTTCCGTCGGCTATCTTAATGTGACCAGCTATGCCAACCTGACCACCGAACATGCAGTTCTTACCAACTTTCGTGGAACCTGATATTCCGGTTTGCGCTGCCATAACCGTATTTTCTCCTATTTCGACATTATGGGCTATCTGGATCAGGTTATCGAGCTTCACCCCCCTGCGGATTATGGTCGATCCCATCGTGGCCCTATCGATAGTGACATTAGCGCCTATCTCTACATGATCTTCAATAACAACATTACCAATTTGAGGTATTTTCATAAATTCATTTTCAGACTGAGGAGCGAAGCCAAACCCGTCGCTTCCGATCACACTCCCGGCATGAATAATAACTCCTTCGCCAAGAATACACTCATGATATATCTTTACACCCGGATTCAGTGTGGAGCCGTTTCCCACTTTTGAATTGTCGCCGATATAAACATGAGGATAAACAGAACAGTTGTCTCCTAAAACACAATTCTCGCCTATATATGCGTATGCTCCTATATATGCGCCCTCTCCAATTTTTGCAGAAGGCTCAATAATAGCGGTAGGATGAATCCCTTTCTTCCTGGGTTTTGACTGTTCGACAAGCTGGAGAAGGGAGGCAAATGCATCATAGGCATTTTCAACTTTGATAAGTGTGGCTTCCACTTTTGATGTAGGAACAAAGCTTTTGTTCACCAGCACAACAGATGACTTTGTCGAATAGATGTAATGTTCATATTTGGGGTTGGCAAGAAATGAAAGTGCGCCCTCACGTCCTTCCTCAATTTTCGCTATGGTATTGACGACCTTGCCGGGATCGCCTTCGACTTCGCCTTTCAGGAAGCCGGCTATTGCTGCTGCTGTAAATTCCATAATCTTTGTTTTTTAATTATCTGCATTCTTTGGGATAGCAAAGAAAATATTTTGTGATCCTCTCTGAGAGGAACCTGTGATCGAACATATCGGAAACATCTGAGATCTCCGCTGTTTCGCCCGATTTAAGAAGGATCCTGACCTCAGGTGCATCAGGAGTGTATGCCAGGTTTGACACCATATCGGTGAAAACAAAATAATCGGTCTCTTCCCGGCAGATATCAAGTTTCTCTTTTACAATGCCTTTCAATTTCCTTACCCTCTCTCCTGGAAACGGTTCATTCTGCAACTCTATTGCCAGCAGGTCTCTATTTGATAATCTTGAGGAGAGATTGGCGAGGATTTTATCCTGATGATCGGCCCAGTATTTTATTGATACCATAACATCTGAATCGTCCAGCCTGGTAAAATTTGAAGCAATCAGGCCTGGGGTGAATTTCCCATCCCTGAACAGGTCATCCGGACCAAATTTATTGTATAGGAAGAACCTTAAAGCAGGAGTTGCGTATATATCTGTTCCCTCCGAAGCGATCTCCCTGGCTCTTTTAAGTATCAGCACCAGCAGGCTTTCGGCCGAAAGAACGGTTTTATGCATATAAACCTGCCAGTACATAAGTCTCCGGGCAATAAGGAATTTCTCGACCGAATAGATCCCTTTTTCATCGATCACAAGGGAGTCATCGACAACATTCAGCATCCTGATAATCCGGTCAGAACCCACCGATCCCTCTATTACGCCGGTAAAGAAACTGTCGCGGCGAAGGTAATCGAGCCTGTCCATATCCATCTGACCTGCAATGAGCTCATGCAGAAAGTTACGCTTATAGGTGCCTTTGAATATCTCAATTGCCAGTGAAAGTCTGCCTTTGAAATGCTCATTCAGCTTTCTCATGAGAAGAAGTGAAAGGTCCTCATGCGAGATTCCGCTGACAATTGAATTCTCGAGAGCATGTGAAAAGGGACCGTGCCCGGTATCATGCAGAAGAATTGCGCAAAAAACTGCCTCTTCTTCCTCATCAGATATCTTCACCCCTTTCCCTATAAGGGTCCTGATTGCCATATCCATTAGGTGAAGGGAGCCTAGGCTGTGCTGAAAACGAGTGTGGGTTGCCCCCGGGTAGACAAAGCTCGTAAGGCCAAGCTGCCTGATATTCCTGAGCCTCTGAAACCAGGGATGTTCAATGAGGTCAAAGATAAAATCGCCCGGGATACTGATGAAGCCGTAAACTGGATCGTTAATGATCTTTCGTTTATTTGTCAGATAAGCCACTTTCCTGAATTTGATTTACAAAAATATGAATTAGTTTTACAATGTGATGAACGATTGATTTTTCGAGATACTAAATTTTAATGCAGATAATCATGACAAAGCTAACATTCAGATCACTAATGAACCTGGGATCGTCTGCAATTATGAAAATGGCGACCGGAATTAACCTGCTGTTCATACCCGCACCTGCTGGAAGTGATCAGAGATTATCGTTAAAGCATGATGACCTGGAACGGACTTTTCATATACATATTCCTTCATCATTTAATAAAAAAGTTCCGTGGCCGCTGGTTATTGCATTACATGGCAGGGGAGGAAACGGAGAAAGCATGATTCTTGTTTCACGTAAAGGCTTTAACAAGCTGGCTGACAGGGATGGGTTCATCGTCGCTTATCCGGATGGAATCGAGCTGAACTGGAATGATGGCAGGATGGATGAAGAGGTGAACGATCGCGCACACAGGGAGAACATTGATGATACCGGCTTCATCTCTGATTTGATAGACAAAATGATAACAGATTACAACATAGACCCAAAACGGGTTTATGTTACCGGAATATCAAACGGCGCAATAATGTCTTATCGCCTTGCCTGTGAATTATCAGACAAAATTACTGCAATTGCTCCCGTCGATGGGAATATTCCGAACATGATTTTACATGAATGCACACCTGCCAGACCCGTTTCATTGCTGGCAATAAATAATATAAATGATCCGCTGGTCCCATTTGAAGGAGGTGAGATCTTCGGACATTTCCATATGACAAAACTGGGTAAGGTTTTATCAGTGAAGGAATCTATTGGGTTCTGGGTAAACCAGGACAAATGCTCGGTCACACCGGAAATTTCTGAAGAGCCCGACAGGGATCCCAAGGATGGTACAAGAGTGACAAGAATGGAATTCGGTAACGGCACGCAGGGGACTGAAGTAATTGTTTATGCTATTGCTGGCGGCGGACATACCTGGCCTGGAGGGTTTCAGTACCTTCCTGTATGGCTTATAGGAAAAACCAGCAAGGACATTGATGCCACTGATGTCATCTGGGAATTCTTTAAGAAACATTCGAGATAGCACTTGAGATCATGCAATCATGCAATCGAGATGGCGTCAGGCTTTCGGTTCTTCCTTGAACAGTTTTACCTTCAAAGCAGTGGATCCTTTAGGGCCTTTGCCGATCTCAAATACGACAACATTATTTTCCTTTATTTGATCCAGCAGGTTATTTGCATGGACAAAGATGCTTTGATTTGACTGAAGATCACGTATAAAACCAAAACCCTTTGAGTCATTAAAGAAAGTGACTATCCCTTTCCGAACGAAATCTGGAGCACTTGCAGGATCGTTTTTAGTAATTTTAAGCTCTATATTTTCAGCTATAACAACTGTTTTCTTTAAGGGATCGGGTGGAGTTGAAGTAATCTTTCCAAATTCATCTACATAAGCTATCATATCGTCAAAGCTGCTTTTCTTATTATCAGTTGACTTTTTAGCACGCTTTTCGGCTTTTGCTTTTCTTTTCTTTTCTTTTTTTATTCTTACTTCCTTTTTGTTGTATGTCTCCTGTGATCGGCTCATAAAATTATTTTACTTTAATTAGTGTTTTTAAATAAGTGACCAGCTTCGGCAACCCATGGTGAGCAATTAATTATTAACCGGGTTATTGATTAGCAGCAGACCGGGTAAAATCGCGAAGCTGAATCTCCTGCAAAGATATGAAAAAATCCGATGAATGATGTTTTCGCATAATTGGTTATGAAGTTCTGAGGAGTTGCACTGTTTTCTTATCTTTACCTGACAAGAGCCTAATACCGTGTACCAGAAAGATTATTTACTCCGTATGATTGCAACGCTGATGAAGTTCCTTGGAGAAGTTCTCGGGCTTATCAAGAAAGGAGATCTGAAAAAAGCATCAGATCAGCTGGAAGCAGGGTATAATATCTTTCTCAGGGAGGATTCATCATTCTTCCGCAATATCCCGGAAGAAAAGCTTATACAAGATCTTCTCCAGGAGCATAACTATACAAATGGGCATCTTGAGATCCTTGCAGAGCTGTTCAATGCTGAGGCCGAGTTGGATATGGCAAAGGGCGAAAAAAGTGACAGCCTTGAATTCTCAAGGAAAGCGCTGATACTTTTCGAATTCGTCGATAATGAGCAAAAAACTTACTCAGCGGAAAGACTGGATAAGATGGAAGCGCTCAGAAACAGGATCGAAGAACTTAATTTCAGCACATAACTTTTTATAACTATGGACAAAACACCGGGATTATTAGCGCCGGCTCTGGTGTATGTATTGATATTTATTTTAAATATCATATTACCAGGCAAATGGATAACCGGATATGTGACTAAAACAGATTCCAATGAAAAAATGAGATACCATCTTAATGGTTTCTCCGTGTTCCTTGTAGTTGTTTTAATATGGTTTTTACTGGGATATTTTAATATTGTCCCATTTGACTGGCTCTATACATGCAGATGGTATGGATTGACGGGCGCATGTACCCTTGGCGCCATTTTTACCCTGGCTGTCATATTGCCTTATCCCCCTGTAAGAAAGTCGATCGTATCAGATATATTTTTAGGCAGGAAAGAAAATATTCAGTTTTGGAAAGGAAGAGTAGATGTGAAAATGTGGCTCTATCTTGCAGGAGCGACTATGCTGGAACTGAATGCATTAAGCTTCACGGCGCATCACCGGTTTCTGTTTGGAGATCAGGCTTCGACCGGCATCTTTCTTTCAACTGTGTTACTTACATACTTCATCGTTGATTATTTTACTTTTGAAAAAGTCCATTTGTACACTTATGATTTATTTGCTGAAAGAGTCGGATTCAAACTGGGCTGGGGGTGCATAGTCTTTTATCCTTACTTTTATTCAGTCTTCTTATGGTCTACTGCAGAATTGCCCGATCCACATACTCCTGTCTGGAAATTAGCTGTATATATTCTAATATTCTTTACCGGCTGGGTGCTATCCCGAGGTGCTAATTTGCAAAAGTATTATTTCAAAATAAATCCTGAAAGACCATTCCTGTGGATAGTGCCGGAAACAATTACGGATGGCAATAATACGCTGCTGGTAAACGGGTTCTGGGGTATCAGCAGGCACATTAATTATCTGGGCGAAATATTAATGGCGACTGGTATCATCCTTTGTATAGGATATCCGGGGTTGATATGGCCCTGGTTATATCCTTTGTACTATGTCATCCTCTTATTTTCGCGCCAGAAAGATGATGATAACCGGTGCGCTGTCAAATACGGGGAGCTATGGAAAACCTATGTAAAAAAAGTTCCCCACCGTATTGTTCCATTTGTTTATTAAAATATTCGTCTGTTAAATGAGTGTCAGAAATTTATAACCGATACATTTTCCGTGTAGTATCTCCCATAATATTGACAGCAACTTTCCCCGGCAGTATCTTCCGCATAAAGAAAGATGCAATTCTGTTTCCTCTTCCTGTAATGAACGACGGTTGTCTGCCTAACTTCTTAAAACATTCATTTGCCACTTCATCCGGAGCCATCACCCGTGGTGTAAAAAAACCGGTCTTTTCAGGACGTGTATTCTTAAAACCAGGAGTTGATGTAGCACCTGCGCAACAGGCAATGACATCCACACCACTGTCTTTCCACTCATACCAGAGGCTTTCCGCAAGTACCCTGTTAAAAGCTTTTGTCGCCGCATAAACTGATAAAAAACCGCTGCCCTGAAGGCCAGCCATGGATGTCATTAATACAATTGCCCCCTTACCTTTTGTCAGCATTTTTTCTCCAAATACCTGGAGCATGTTCAGGGGAGTTACCATATTTAACTGAACCATCTGAGAGTAGATCTCTGCTGAGTTATTAATGAACGGGCCGATAACTGACAGTGCAGCATTAAATACCAGCAAGCTGATCTCTTTGCCATCCAGTATTCCCTCTATTTCCCTCACGGCATCAACAGCTGACAGGTCACAGGAGATATAAATTACATTTATTTTATATTTATTTTCCAATAAATGAGCCAATTGTTGTAACGGCTGAAGGCGGCGGGCAATAAGAACAAGATCCATACCTTCTGCTGCCAGTAAAGTCGCAAATGCAGCTCCAATCCCTTCCGAAGCGCCGGCTATCATGGCTGTCCGGCCATATTTTTGTTTTAAGTTCATCATTATTTGACCGCTTCTTCCCCTCCTACGACCGGTATCGTAATCGACGTACCATCGAGATCGACTGTGAGCTTCGTTCCCGGGTCAGGCCATAGGGTGAACTCCCTGTCGGTCGAGAAGATCATCAGCGCGATCTGTCTGCCGGCAGCTATGATCTGGTCGTCAGGCTCAAGGTTAAACGTCATTTCATAGAACTTACCGGGGGTGAGGGGCTTGCTTTCGGTAAGCGACTTATAGTTCCTGAGATCGGCCCATCCGCGGTTAATGAGGTTGTCATTGATCTTCGCATTGCGGTCGGGATTCCATGGCAGCTCAATCAACCAGACTGACAGGTTAACGGCCGGCTTGTCGCACGATGCCCTGATGGTTATTGTGGGGACACCCGAGATATGAAGAGGCTGCTTCAGCGGAGGCAATGCATAGATCAGCCTGTGATCAGTCCACTCAGCCTGCGCAAGGGTAGCCCCGCTGAAGGAGTAGTTATCAACAATAGTCTCCTTGCCCTGCTTCGGCGCTTTTGCCATTACAAGCATGCCGGCCTTTGTACCTCCGGCTGTCAGGAAAAACTGAACGGGTTTTGCATCAGGATTCGGATAATCGGCGTAGGGAGTTGGCTTCAGCCTATCGTCATTCTCGCGGACGATCCATGCTTTCGGATCATTTTCGACATTATTCTGAATGCCGAAAAGGTACCTGGTGAACCATTTGTTCATCAGGCTGAAGGGAGGCTCTCCTCCATGACCGCCCTGGTGGAAATATACCTGAACGGGAACACCTTTCTCCCTCAATACTTTTATGAAGCGGACACTGTGACTTATCATAACATTCCAGTCATTAAATCCATGAGCCATCAATGTGGCAGCCTTGTAATCCTTAATATAATTCATCAGGTCGCGCTGTGCCCAGAAGTCATTGTAATCGCCTGTAGTTCGGTCAATATGTCCTACGATGACATTATTCCTGAAAACGCTGTCGCAGTAGGCACAATTATCAGGATTGGAATGTATAAAGTCGTAAAGGACGTCAACATCTTCGCCAAGATAGCCGCCCGGACTGCGGACAAGTCCATTGGACCGGTAGTAATGATAATATGAGTTATTGGGTGATACAGGGATGATTGCTTCAAGACCTTCGACTCCGGTAGTTGCTGCGGCAAAAGGTATTGTTCCGTTATATGATGTACCTATCATACCCACCTTGCCGGTGGTCCAGTAGGCTTTCACTTCTTCATTACCATAGGGAGTGGTATAGCCTTTTGCCCTGCCGTTGAGCCAGTCGATTACTGCCTTGGGAGCCAGAGCTTCGATCCTCGTTCCGACTGTTGGGCATCCCTGCGAGAAACCGGTACCGGGTGCCGAAGAATGGACAATAATAAATCCGTATGGTATCCATTGCCTGGTCAGAGAGTTGGAAATAATCGCCTCCTGACCTGTCCTTACAATTGCAGGAGCTTTGAGCCGCTCGGGAGACGGGCCGTCAAGCTGCTGTCTTACATTCCAGTTATATTTAGCGTCTGTAGATGCGATACCGGCAAAATAAGGGCTTGACTCATATATTACAGGGAGCTTTAGACCTTCAGTCTCTGTCTGTACCGGACGAGTAACATCGACATGCATCCTGTCCTTTTTCCCATCGCCGTCGGTATCGAATTCCGTTTCGACCCAGAGGTGTTGTTTTATCCATAGATCGGGATTCTCGAATGCCGGGATTTTCTGTGCTTCACCATTAAGAACCACCGGAATGACGGCCGGTGTCTTAAGTGTATCTGATGTTTTTGTCCCGTTGACCTGAGCAATAATATTGAGCTGGCAGAGGAGTAAGGCAGCCAGGGTGAACAAAGTGAATTTCTTCATGTGGTTTGGGTTAGAAATAAGATACTTATGTAGAATAATTTTCATTTAATACAACCTGCAAAAATCATACAATCATGAGAATGATTTAAAGGTATTAAGGTATCAGGATATTAAGATTAAATGCCGTAAAACCGTTGCACCATTGAGCCGTTGGTCTGGTATTAATCCAATGATCTGATTGCTTCACTGAGTATCCCTGCAGAGCGTTTGAGAGACTCCATCTCCCCGGGAGACAGAGGGCTGTTTATGATCTTTACAACACCCTTATCAGAAACTATTGACGGTACGCTGAGACACACATCCTTCAGGCCGAATTCACCATCTACAAGAACAGAGACTGTCATTACGCTGCTCTGCTTCCGGAGAATGGCAGCTGTGATCCTGACAAGCGCCAGCCCGACTGCAAAATGGGTGGAGCCTTTGGCATTTATTATATGATAAGCTGATTCACGCACTTGCTTTTCAATCTCCTGTTGTTCAGCCTTCCAGTCGGTACATTTATTGCAAACAGGACAATAATTGTCAATAACCATTCCTGCCACATTGGTCATCGACCATGCTGCAAATTCGCTGTCGCCATGCTCGCCAAGGATATATGCATGAACGTTGTGGACATCAACGCCGCAATGATTGCTGAGAAGGTATCTGAACCTGGCGCTGTCGAGAACGGTACCTGATCCTATTACCCTGCCTCTCTCCCATCCCGATCGCTTCAAAGCTATATATGTCATCACATCGACAGGATTGCTGACAATAAGCATCACTCCTGGCGATCCATGCATGGCGACATCCTCAGCAATGCCTCCGACTATATCGGCATTCTTTTTCAGGAGTTGCAGCCTGGTCTCCCCCGGACGTTGAGCTGATCCGGCAGTTATCACAATAAGCTGCGCATCGGCATAATCGGAAACTGACCCTGCACGGATGATAACCGTAGGAAAGAACGCCTGACCATGAACCAGGTCAAGAACCTGGCCCAGAACCAGATCTTCGTTCCTGTCAAGAATAACAATCTCATCGGCGAGACCGCTCTGTGCCAAGGCATAGCAATATGTTGCCCCTACAGCTCCTGCTCCAACCACAACAACCTTACGGATCTGTCCGCCGTTTTTGTTTTCTTCCATATTATGATTATTTAAGATATTCACCTGATTAACATCGAAGAGTAACTTTTGTTTTGATTTCTTCATATCAAAATTAAATGAAATTTAATCAAGAAGATATATTGTTTGCCCTTCCACTCAGCTTACACGACTGGTGTTAAAATAAACTTGCCTTGTCTGCGATTCTATAATAACTTTGATAATATTAAATATTTTCACTTGCAGTATCGATGCTGGATATTTTAGTGTACTAAAGAAAGTATTAAAAGTCTTTATTATAAGGCAAGCTGGTTTTAAAATAGAAAAACTGTATATCGATTGCATTGACGATCGGGGAAATTGCTTTATCCTCTACTGGGCAAAGGTGAAATTCTTTCTGCTGAGGATCATTTATTCAGGACTTGTATTCTCTGACGCCGATGGTCTGACAATTGAAAAATCAACATTAAGAAAGACCATTAAGCCGGTAATCAACGGGGGAATAAATTTTAAAAATAAATTTCTGAAAACCAGTGTTAGTCTGAAGAGAATTGACGATCCGATTACAAGGTCGCTATATAAGGAAAATGAAAACAATGAATTAATCTGGAACTGCCATCATCCCAAAGCTCTGGCTGAAATAAACTACAATGGCCGCATTTATAAAGGTTATGGGTATTCTGAAACACTTTTCTGCCCGATAAACCCTCTTAAATTGCCGATGGAAGAACTGAAGTGGGGCCGCTTTTTATCTGATTCGCATACGGTGATCTGGATAAACTGGAAGGATGATCAACCTCTGAATAAAATATTCATGAATGGCACCGAATATAATGATGCTGTTTTCAATAATGAGACAATATATTTTAATGATGGAAAGTACAAACTTACTTTTTCAGAGATCCGGTCAATAAGGAACAACAAGCTTTCCGGGTTATTTTCAAAAATGAAATTCATGAAAATATTCTTTAAAAGCAGGCTCCTGAATTCACTTGAAAAAAAATATAAGGCAAAAACAATCCTTTCCGAAAATTCTCTCTTCTTATCAGATGGCTGGTCATTATTTGAAACTGTAACATGGAGAAAATAAAAGAAATATCAGGTAAGGTTCTTTATGGGTTACTGTTTGCTGTCCTGATCCCCATTATTCTCATTTTCTGGGCAAAGCATACCCATGATGTTGTTACGCTGCCACTGCCTGATAAATTACTCTTCGGATGGATACCATTGATCACGGGAGTAATATTTATCTGCTCCGGCATATGGAGCCTCTGGCACTCGGGCAAGGGATTGCCTATGAATGCTTTTCCGCCAGAAAAATTTGTAAAAAATGGCCTTTATGCATTTACAAGACATCCCATTTATCTGGGTGCGGCGCTGGTAAGCTTTGGATTGTCGGCTGTCGCACAATCGGCATCAGGATTCTGGCTGGTAAGCCCCGTATTCTCGCTGTTGATGGTAGCTTATGTCGCAGGATTCGAAAATGAAAAAACGGAGTCGCTCTTTGGTCCACAGGATTATAAACCCTTCCTGTCATTGCCCGATGCTTCCGAAATTTCACCATCATTTGCTGATAGATTATCATCATACTTTCTTGTTTTTTTACCATGGCTGATCGTTTACGAGGCCTTCATATTTATCGGAGCCTCCAAGGATGCAATCATCACCAATCTTCCCTTTGAGAAGCGACTGCCTGTATGGGAATTTTCAGAAGTGTTCTATGCCTTTACCTACCTGTTTGTTTTATCTGTACCATTTGTGATAAGAACAAGGAAGCAACTAAGGAGCTTTACTACCGACATATGGTTTGCAATAATCATTGTTGGGATCATTTACCTGGTATTCCCGATGGTGGTAAAACAAAGGGATTTTATTCCTCATTCATTCATCGGCCGATTCATATTGTTTGAACGATCCATTGATGGTGAAGCTTGCGCGTTGCCATCTTTTCATGTGATACTGGCGTTCGTAGCCGCAACATATTTCGGGAGGAGCTTTGTCCGCTATAAGTGGATATGGTATCTCCTGGCAGCAGTTATCTCGTTGAGCTGCATAATGACCGGAGCTCATTCAATTCCGGATGTCGTTGCAGGCTTTATCACTTACATAATAATTATTTGCAGGCAGCGAATATGGAACTTTATACGGAAGCAGGCTGAACGACTTTCAAACAGCTGGCGGGAATGGAGAGTTGGCCCGGTAAGAATAATTAATCATGGCTTCTACGGCGGAGCGGCGGGATTTATAGGAACGCTGCTGACCGGCTGTTTTCTCGGCCGGCAGTATGCTCTTGTCTGCTTTGCAATCATGGTATGTGTCATTATCGGAGCCGGACTCTGGGCACAGATGATTGAAGGATCACCGAAATTACTGAGACCATACGGCTATTATGGAGGACTAGCCGGAGGAATTCTTGCATGTGTAATTGCGCATTTTGTTTTTTCAATTGACCTTTTCATCTTGCTTGCATCCTTTGCTATGTCAGCACCGTGGATCCAGGCAACAGGACGACTACGATGCCTTGTTCAGGGATGCTGTCACGGAAGGCCTTCTAATGAGAATATCGGGATACACTTTACACATCCCAATTCGCGGGTTAACAAAATATCAGGTATGGCCGGTGTTCCGCTTCACCCGACACAACTATATTCAATAGGTACAAATATTATAACAGGGCTGGTTCTGATCAGGTTATTCAGCATGGGGATATCCGCCTCTTTAATCATCGGAATATATTTTATACTTAACGGGACGGGAAGGTTTGTCGAAGAATCATTCCGCGGTGAAGCTCAGACACCATACTGGAAAGGGATGAGGATATATCAGTGGATAGCAATAATAAATATCCTGATTGGAATAATCTTTACTACTGTACCAAATACCGGAATACTGATATTTCAGCCCAATTTTTCGTCATTCATCGCAGCAATCGGAGTAGCAATACTGATTACTATTGCGTCGGGAGTTGATTTCCCGGAGTCAAATCGGAGGTTTGCACGATTGACCAGTAATTAATAGTGCCTTGTAATCGTGCAATCAAGAAGATATGGTTATCAGGCGTCAGGAGTCAGGTGAGTTAATCACTAACCCAGGGCTTCAGCCCGGGGTATGCAATATTATGTTACAATCAGGCTTTAGCCCTCACTTCTTCCTTCGTATCGGCTCCGCTCGGTTAAGACTAATTAGCTTTCAGATTATTATTAGCTATCTTTATACAAAATATGTCAAGAAATATCTGCTGCTAAAAAAAGTTAAGTCATTGTATTTAAAAACATAATCACTAATAAAAAGAAAAAATGGAGATAAACTATTTATGGTATTTAATAATTCCAGTTGTATTGCTGCTTTTCGCAGGAATAAAAATTGTACGTCCGACTCAACGGGGATTAATTGAGAGGCTTGGGAAGTATCGGAAGCTTGCCAATCCCGGATTTCATTGGATAATACCCATTATAGATAAACTATATCTGGTAAATGTGACCGAACAGATGGTAGATGCTGAACCACAGGAAATAATCACCAACGATAATCTGAATGCAAGCGTTGATGCGCAGGTATATTTCAGGGTGAAATCTGATGAAGAAAGCGTTAAAGGATCGACTTATAATGTTAATAATTATAAATGGCAGATTGTTAACCTTGCACGCACTACATTACGTAATATAATCGGTACACTCACTCTTAAATCGGCCAACAGCGAACGCGGAAAAATCAATGCCGAGCTCTACAGAACTCTGCATAATGAGACTCAAACATGGGGTATTGAAATTGTACGTACAGAGCTNNATCAAGGAAGCCGAAGGATATAAGCAATCAAAAATATTGCACGCCGAAGGAGAAGCTGAAGCTATCAGGCTTGTAAACGAAGCTGCAGATAAGTATTTTGTGGGCAATGCCCAGCTGTTGAGGAAGCTTGAGGCTCTTGAAGCATCTCTCGGGAATAATGCCAAGATTGTCATTCCGGCAGGAACCGAGCTGGTAAATATTGTCGGAGAGATGGCAGGGATTGTTCCGCTGGAAAGAAAGAAAAAGGAGAGTTAATAATTTAACTGCCCAACTATAATTAACCCCGTAAGATCAATGATCTTCGGGGTTTTTTCTTTATTAGGCGGTCTGTCTGGTTGTCTTGCAGGTCGTTAATTAAGTAAATGACTTGTATCCCCAGTTGGCGGACATGCTTGCATGACTTGCTCGACCTTTTTATTATCTTTGCCGATGCACATGCACAAAATAATAATCGCAATATATCAGTGTTATTTGATGAATTAGATTTGAATCCTGAGTTGATGGAATCAATCGACTACATGGGATTCAGAGAGACAACACCAATCCAGGAAAAGGCCATTCCTGTCATACTGTCCGGCAACGACCTGATTGGATGTGCGCAGACTGGTACAGGAAAAACGGCTGCTTACCTGCTGCCTATAATGAATTTTATCTTAGGATCACGTCCCATACATACCCATACTCTTGTACTGGTACCAACTCGTGAACTGGCAATCCAGATTGATCAGCAGATCCAGGGACTGGCATATACTCTGAACATTACATCCATAGCTGTTTACGGCGGCGGAGATGGCAGCGGATGGGACCAGGAAAAGACGGCGCTCTCGAGGGGGGCTGATATTATTGTAGCTACTCCCGGGCGGTTGATCTCACATCTTAACCAGGGCTATGTGAAATTCAACCAGATAGAGGTACTGGTTCTTGACGAGGCTGACAGGATGCTGGATATCGGCTTTTACGACGATATCATGCATATAATTTCCTATCTGCCAAAAAAACGCCAGACACTGATGTTCAGCGCCACCATGCCTCCGAAAATACGGTCTATGTCGAAGCATATCATGAGAAACCCGGTTGAGATCGCCCTTGAAATGTCAAAGCCTGCCGATGGTGTAATTCAGGCAGTATACAAGCTGGGCGATAATCAGAAGCTGCCGCTGATTAAAAGTCTTATAGCAGACAACCCTGATTACCATAGCATTTTGATATTCAGCTCGACGAAGAAGAAACTGAGTGAGATCGTACGTGCATTGCGATCAAATAGTTACCTGGTCGAAGGCATCTCATCGGATCTTGAGCAGAGAGATCGTGAAGAGACCCTGCTGAGGTTCAAGTCTCGTAAAACCCGCGTCCTGGTGGCTACTGATGTGCTGAGCCGCGGGATCGATATCAAAGATATAGATCTTGTAGTAAATTTCGATGTCCCGTCAGATGCCGAGGATTATGTTCATCGGGTCGGACGTACGGCACGTGCCGAAACGACAGGTGCTGCAATTACACTCATCAA
>PMIG01000010.1 GCA_003157055.1 Bacteroidales bacterium
AAATTTTCTATATATGAAAAAGTTTACAATCATTATTTCATTTATTGGCCTGTTATTTACTCAGGGCTTGGCACAGACAAACACCAATTTAATAAAAACACCTGAGGTAGTTCAAGCTTCACCTGAGGCTGCAGGTATTACCAAATTTGGTGATATACCTGTAGGTGAATATAATGGGACTCCAGATATCTCAATTCCATTATATGTCGCAAAATCAGGGAAATTACAGTTACCTGTAAGTCTGAGTTATCATGCTTCCGGTATACAGGTAAGCCAGGAGGCAACCTGGGTAGGTTTGGGATGGAACCTGTTAGCAGGAGGATGCATAACTTATGTACCCGTAGGTGCTAATGATCAAGTATCTTTTATCCAGGCTCCATGGGATGATTGGTTAAAGCTTTTTACTTATGAAGAGGGATATAATGTAACTCCTAATATTGGTCATGAAGACGGAATGAGGTTATGGGGTCATGAAGGACTCCCGATATGTTATTGTTGCGACAATAATGACTTGAGTCAAACGAAAGATCAGGTTTTACTTGCCTGTCAAGAGGGACAAGGGGAGAGGGATATTTATTCAGCTAATTTTGCGGGTTATTCTTTTAAATTTATATTGATACCAAAGTATCAAACTGTAACTGATCCTGATGACCGTATTCCTGTTCTTGTAGGGAATAAGAATAAGTGTAAGATTGAATGTGCCGGTTGGAATTTTAAGATTACTGGTGAAGACGGGACATTTTATTATTTCACGGCCAGTGAAACTGCCAATTCCGGATTATCAATTTTCACCAACTGGTATTTAACTCAAATAATCAGTCCTGAAGGTGATCTGATAAAACTAATCTATTCAAATGGATCGACAGGCTTAATCCCTGCCCTTAGTGAACGATATTCTACAGGTGGATTTCAAGAGTCAACAAGAACAGTTTCATCTTTATATACATTCACTAATAATAAATATCTTGATTCTATTGAGACAAAAAGCGAGATCATTAAATTCATAACCTCAGGCAGGGAAGATATAAGCGGCTCTGGAGCCAGAAAACTTGATACGATTAAGGTTATTGACAGATTTACCAATACAATCAGAAAAACATATGTATTTAATTACGACTATTTTACTGGAACACTTACAGGAGGCAATTATCTTAATGACGATAACTTTTGGAATTTTGTCGCCACTCAGATGGGCTTAACTGAAAATAATTTAAAAAAGCGATTAAAGCTTTTGTCTCTCACCCAATATGATACCCTCAATAATAAGAATGAAAAATACAATTTCTCTTATTACGACACAGTACCATTACCCTACAAGACATCATTCTCACGAGACTACTGGGGATATTTTAACGGAGCGAATAATTTAAGTAATCTAATGCCAAACTCCGCAGCACACACCATAATGCCGAATATTTTGCCATTGTCATTAGACAATAATAATTACAATAATATTCCACCGTTTTTTTGGGAGTATAATGGTGCGTCAAGGGGAGCAAACAGTGATTATTTAACTGCAGGGATGCTTAAATCAATAACTTATCCGACAGGAGGGAAAACTATATTTGAATTTGAACCTCACACATTTGATAATCATAAGTATCTTTCGGTAGCCTCTGAGAATATAGTACTTGCAAATAAAAATTACACTGTTCAAGATAATAATAATCCAACGCCATCGCATGTCTATGATACTCTGACGTTGCATTCTACTGAATTGGTTCATATATGGGCAAGGATCAGGGGTATTGAGGGATCTTTTGGTCTGAATGAGCTTCTTCCTGCCTTTATTAAAATAACTGGTCCGTGGGGATCATCGTCAGCGACCTACACATATCATCTGGATCCTGCAATAGATGCTAACTTTAATGCAAATGGTTATTTGAAAACGTGGGACGAATATCTTTCTCTTCCGGCGGGTCATTATACGTTTACATGCGATTTTCCAGATAACCTGGGAAATCTTGGATATGCCGAACCCCCTGTTGTAGGGATCCTTACGTATAAGGATTATAATCCTTCTTTACTGTCTGCTCAACAGCCAATTGGGGGAGGCGTCAGAATTAAGACAATCACAAACTATGATGAAAACAATAATATTGTATCAACGAAGAAATATTATTATAAAAATGAAAATGGTACTACCAGTGGCAAAATGCTCGCGCCTTTAAACTTCCTTCGAATAAGAGATATGGTTGAGGGCGAAGTATCAGGAATGTCATGCCCTAAAACCTATATTACCGTTTATTCTGTTTCAGCTGATAGCTATATTCCACCATCTTGTGCAATTGTAGGAACTAATGTTGGTTATGATCGAGTTGAAATTGAATCAACTTCAGGAAGTATCAATAACGGTAAAGAAATAAAGTATTTTGTCAACCAACCTGCAACTATGTTTGATGATATCCCTTTATTTGGTAATAGCACAAATGGAGATTTATCAAAAAGGATACTCCTAAATGTGACAAATGATACAATAAAAAAAGAAGAATTCAATTATTCACTAGCTGATAATGAAAGGGTAACATTAAATACAATAGTTGAAGATTTATATAGAGGGCCGCTGAATAATTGTACTGACACGTATGCTACAAATACTTGTCCATATAATGGCCGTTTCAGAATCGGGGTTTATCCAAATTACAGCTTTAGGAATCAACTTATTAAGAAAGTCGAAACTGATTATTTGAATGGTACTAAAGTCACAAAATCTATTGAAAATTCTTATGATCCTGATAATTATGCTGTCAGAGAATCACGAGAAATAAAGAGTGACAACAGGATACATTACATAAAGTATCAGTACCCTCATGATTTCATGAATCAATCTACTTCTGATGGTCTTATTTATTGGGACCTGGTAGACAGGAATATAATTTCTCCGGTTATTGTTAAAACAGATTCCACCGAGAATTCACTTATGAGCAAACTTAAAACGAACTATTTCTATTTTGGAGATCAATTACAGTTTCTTGCTCCTAATTCAGTAGAATTCCAGTCAGGAAGTAATCCTTCGGAAATCAGGTTAAATTATGATAAATATGACAACGCCGGTAACATACAGCAATTTCATAAAGCTGATGATATAAATAATTCTTTCATATGGGGTTATAATAATTCCCTGCCAGTAATAAAAGCTGAAAATATTACTTACACAAATTTGTCAAGCGCATTATCATCTGTAACAAGCAATCTGGATCAGCTTCTGAAAGATGTAGGAACTCTCTCAAATGACTCCCAGAAGAATACCTGGAGAACTTTTAATTCCAGTCTGCGAAACAGTTCCTCTCTCGCTGGTGTAATGATAACTACCTACACGTACGATCCATTATACGGCATTACGTCGGTGACTGATCCAGGTGGAATTATAACCTATTACGAGTATGACAGTTTTGGCAGACTAAAACTTATAAGAGATCAGAAAAATAAGATACTAAAGGAATTCAGGTATCACTATCGTGGTCAGCAGTAAATTCTCTCAATTGTAGTATCAAAACATTATCAAAATGAAAAAAAGTGCGATAATTTACATATTTCTGCTGATCACCATTATAAGACCGGCAGCCTCATTTTCAGTCTGTACAAGGGTTTTGACACAGTCAACACTTTGTTCCGGAGGTACATCCGTGACTTTTACCGCAACCTCGGGTACATCATATACCTGGTATGAAAACGGGACATCGTTGTCTAATGGCGGTGACTACTCAATAAGTGGCAATGTTCTGACCGTGAGTAATCCATCGGGCAAGATAGGAAGACAATACTATTGTTTAGTAAACATTCCTTCATGTTCGCCGACCATGGGTATAACCAATACCATTACTCTGTCCTATACAGGCTCGGTTCCTTCAATTACCACACAGCCGGCCAGTACAACGGTATGTACGGGAAGTACTGCCACGATAAGTGTAACTGCAACCGGTGCTACCAGTTATACCTGGCATTGGAGTGTGGGTAATCATGTAATTCCAAATACAAGTCCATGGAGCGGTATTAATACCGCTACTTTATCAATTTCTCCAGCTACAAGCAGTGAGGCAGCTCAATACGGGGTGGCGGTTACAAATACTTGTGGAACAACTACATCTAATACTGTGACGGTGGCCGTAGATGAGCCGCTTTCTGTAACTTATAATGGACCTGTATGCGCAGGCTCTGCATTAACCTTAACGGGTCCCTCAGGAAAGACAAGTTATTCGTGGACAGGTCCCAATGGATTTACAAGCAGTGTACAGAGTCCGACAGTTTCATCAAGTGCAACAACTGCAATGGCAGGCACCTATAATTTGACAGTTTCTCCCGGCAATTCGTGTGGAAGCACGGCTTCTGTGGCTGTTACAGTTTATGGTACTCTTACGGCAGGATCGGTCGGCACTGCGCAAAGTATATGCTATAATACAACACCGGCGACAATCACACAACTGACGGCGCCGTCAGGAGGTGCCGGAACTTATTCATACCAGTGGCAGAGCAGCACTGACAATAGTACATGGACCAATATATCTGGTGCCACATCTTTGACTTATGCACTCGGAGCACTTACTTCGAGCACCTACTACAGGAGGAATGTAACGAGCGGTCCATGCTCAACCGTGAGCAGTGCTTCGGTAATGAAAACTGTTTATGCTAATCTTGCAGCAGGATCGATAAGTAGTTCACAATTTATCTGGTATAATACTACACCGTCGCCGCTCACTCAACAGACGGCGCCTGCCGGAGGTAACGGCACATATACATATCAGTGGCAGAGTAGTACTGATAATAGTACATGGGCCAACATATCGGGAGCAACTAATTCTACATATTCGCCAGCAGCACTGACTGCCAATATTTATTACCGAAGAAGTGTTACAAGCGGATCATGCGGTACGGTTTATTCCGACGGTTTAAGCATTGAAATCAGGACCCTTGTCTCACCCGATACGACGAAGAACTATATTTATAGTATTGA
>PMIG01000364.1 GCA_003157055.1 Bacteroidales bacterium
CAAAAGGCTTTTTGTTTTGCGTTGGTCTCTTCCTGTTTACCTGGTGTACAGTTAGTTTCAAGCCAACCGCCATCCCAGTGGATATTCAGAATTACATACATATCGTTATTTACACAGTATTGTACTACTTCTTTAACCCTGTTTAACCAACTGGATTGTATCTCTGCCGTGGTTTGATCTGCATATTGATTCCAGGAGCATGGTAAACGAATAGCATCAAAACCGCTCTGTTTTATTAATTTAATAAGATGTTTGGTAATTTGCGGATTCCCCCATGCAGTTTCACCTCCAATGGCTTCCAATGTATTCCCGATATTCAAGCCTAATTTAATTTTATTTGCGATCTCCATAGAAGTACTGCTCATTCCGCTGGCATCAGGTTCGATGGGTGATGTGTTATAGCTTGGATATAATTGTCCTCTTTGCTTAACCGAAATAATAACTGTAGGAGCAGATCCGGCACTTAATGTCAGGGTGGCTGAACGGGCATTGTTCCCGGTATTTCTTAAAGCACTTATATTAATGGATGTGGTGAATTTATCGCCTGTTGTTTGACTCAATTCTACCCAATCGGCATCAGAACTAATTGTCCACTGTGGAGCATCGCTGGTGACATTTAGGACTATTGTATTACCTGCCCGATCAAAACTAAGAAGGGTATCTTTTGCTTCAAGTGTATAAAGATATTCGGACGAAGCTTGTGATACAATTACCTTTACGGGATTAGCATTTCCTGCAGTAATAACAAGGGTATCTATACGGGGCTTAATGGTTCTTGTACTTACATTCAGATTTACAACGACTGTTTTTCCCTTTCCACTGGTACCCGATAATACGAACCAATCCGAAACCTTATTGCTGATGTTCCATGAATCGGCATCGGTTTTAATCGTCATATTGGCGCTACCGCCATTTTTACTAAAATCAATTTTAAGGGGGCTGACAATCAGTGTGTTTTGTTCATTTCTCTGACAACCTTCAATCCAAACCAGGTTTGAAGTAAGAAAACCCAGCAATAAACAGCTATTGATAAATTTCATAATTATCAATTATTTAATATGCTGCACAAAATTAGAAATTAAAAACACATTTCAGTTTTGCAGAATATTGTGCAATCCATCCCCCGATGAAAGGGATTGTTGTTGTAAATTAAACCTTTTAATTCTTTCCGGGATTTTGGAAAGACTAAATTATCGTGCCCGGGCAAATAATGCTAATTCTTTGATATTATTTACCATATTACCGGCCTCTTTTCAACCGGTACAAAAAGTTTGTTATCAGGACTTATTTCAGGGAATGCAGCATAGAATTCAGGCATATTGAAAACAGTTCCGTTTACCCTGTATTTTGCCGGGGAGTGCTCATTTGTGCTTACGAGAGTTCTCAGGTATTCATCTCTCAATGTTCCTCTCCATATCTGGGCAAAGCTTAAGAAGAAACGCTGGTTCCCGGAGAAGCCATCGATTTTTTCAGGAGGCATCTTCCCTGTGAGCGATGCCTGGTATGCGTAATAAGCCACCGTCAGTCCACCAAGGTCAGCAATGTTTTCTCCGAGGGTCAGCTTTCCGTTAATGAACAAGGAATCCAGAACCTCATATTTATTGAACTGATCGACCAGAAGTGATGTATGTGCTTTAAACTCCTGAGCGTCTTTTTCAGTCCACCAGTCCCGGAGGTTACCGTCTTTATCGAACTGCCGCCCCGTATTATCAAATCCATGAGTCATTTCGTGGCCTATTACCATTCCTATTGCCCCGTAGTTTATTGCATCATCGGCATTGCGGTTAAAGAACGGAGGCTGTAAGATAGCTGCCGGAAAGACAATCTCATTTTTTGACGGATCATAGTAAGCATTGATGGTCTGAGGAGTCATTCCCCATTCAGTCCTGTCAACAGGCTTGCCTACTTTGTTCATATTATAAGAAAATTCGAACTTGTTCGACCGGAGGATATTGCCGAGATATTCATCCTCTTTGATTTCAAGCCCTGAATAATCTCTCCATTTGTCCGGATAGCCGATCTTAATATTTATTTTTTCAAGCTTTGCCAGAGCCTCATTTTTGGTCTCAGGTCCCATCCAGGTAAGGTTCTCAATCCTGTTCTTCAGCGATTTTTTAAGGTTATCAGTAAGAATAAGCATTTTTTCCTTGGCTTCAGGAGGGAAATATTTCCTCACATATAGCTGTCCGACAGCTTCGCCAAGGCTATTGCTTGTAACATCCAGTATCCTTTTCCAGCGCGGCAGCATCACCTTTTCACCAGAAAGAGTAGTATGGTAAAAATCAAAATACTGTTTTTCAAATTTATCATTCAGGTAAGCCGCATAAGTATTAATGATCTCCCATCTTAAAAATGTTTTCCAGTCATCAACACTGACTGATTTCATCAGCTTGTCAAGTCCCCTGATAAAGCTGGGTTGCCGGATATTGAATTCCGGAATATCAGGATAACCTATATTTTTAAGAAATTGTCTCCAGTTAAAATCAGGAGCCAGGGTTTCGAGCTGTGAAACGGTGAATTTATTGTAAGTCTTTTGCGGGTCCTGATTGTCCACATTTGTAAATGAAGAATCGGCGAACTGTGTTTCTATGCTGAAAATCTTCCTGGCATTTGCTGAAGCTATTTCCGGTTTGTCATTTAAAAGTTCAAACATTTTTGTCAGGTGAACAATATAAGCCTCCCTGATTTTCCTGCTTGCATCGTCTTTCTTGAAATAATAATCCCGGTCAGGAAGCCCGATGCCTGTCTGCCAGGTATTGGCTATCATCATGCTGCTGTTTTTTTGATCGGGACTGGCAAAAACTGCAAAAAACGGATTTACACCGAATTGCTGTAAATATGATGCAACATCCTGCACATCGGCAATGGTTTTCATATTGTCGACACGTGAAAAGAAATCTTCCAGCGGCTTAAGGTTTAGCTGCTCAATCTTAATCGTATCCAGCCCAGAGTTATACAGATTGCCTATTTTCCGGGAGACGGCATCGGCTGAAGCGCTTTCTTTGCCTGACACCTCTTTAAAAATATCCAGAATGTTATTTCTATTCTTTTCTGTGAGCTCCTCAAAAGCATCGTACTGGCTTTTATCCTGCGGTATAGGATGATTTTTATTCCAGGTTCCGTTCACATACTCAAAAAAGTCATTGCCGGGTTTGACATTCAGGTCCATGTTCTTTACTGAAAAAACTTCAGCGGAGCTTTTATCTTTATTGTTCCGGCTGCCTGTACAGCCAAAAGTCAGTAGCATTGCTACCGATGCAACAGAAATATTCATGACAGAATTTTTCATTTTAGTATGGATAATTGATTTATTGATTCTGGTAAACAATTTTTCAAAATTAATTTTTCAAAATTATTGAAAATTAAACACATTTAGTCCGGATTGAATTTTTTATTCCTTCAAGATCATAAATGTAGAAAAAATCCTCTTATTTTTTTGATCAGACTTCCCTGCAGGAATAGAAGAAAAAAATAAATATCGCTTGCGACATAAAAATAATTACTATATTTGCATCGCGAACGATATAATCTGTAACGATAAGAAATATTACAGGATCGTTAGCGATATTAAAATGGATTAAGTATATAAATAAATAATAAAAAAAATGAAAAGCGAGTTTTATCAGTTTACAGCACTAAGCCTTCAGGGGAAGGAAACAAGCATGTCGGCTTATGAGGGGAAAACTATCTTAGTTGTCAATACTGCCAGCAAATGCGGGTTTACACCCCAGTTTGCAGGCCTGGAAAAGCTTTACGAGAAATACAAGGACAAAGGAGCTGTTATCCTGGGCTTCCCGTGCAATCAGTTTGCCAACCAGGAGCCCGGAGATGAGAAGTCAATAGCAGAAGGTTGTCTTTTGAACTATGGAGTCACTTTCCCGATGTTCTCCAAAATTGAAGTCAATGGAAAGAATGCCCATCCGATCTATAAATATCTTAAGAAGCAACTGAACAGCTTCTGGGGCAGCAGGATCAAATGGAATTTCACCAAGTTTCTTATTGATGCAAACGGAAAGCCGGTGAAGAGATTTGCGCCGGCTACTAAACCCGAAGAGATTGATGAATATTTACAGAAGTTTCTTAATTTTTAAGCTTAACTGATAAACATATTTTATATATGGAATTTGAACAATTAATGCTTGATAATCAGCTCTGTTTCCCGGTATATGCAGCTTCGCGGCTGATAATAAGGGAATATCAGCCTTACCTCGATAATCTGGGTATTACTTACCCACAGTACCTCGTGCTCATGGTTCTTTGGGAGACTGATAACATTCCCGTAAACGACATCTCTCAAAAACTGATTCTGAATACCAACACTGTCACTCCTCTTTTGAAGCGCATGGAAGCTGAAGGATTTATTAAGCGGCAGCGATCCGAAAGCGATGAAAGAAAAGTCATCGTTAAGCTAACGAGGAAAGGGAAGCTATTACAGGTTAAAGCAGCTTCAATACCTGAAAGCCTTGCTTCCGGTCTTGTTTCTGATACTATGAATTTAGGGGAGATGAACGATTTGAAAGATAAGCTTTGCAAGCTGATCAATTACTTGCTTCAGAAAAACAGATAGAAGAACTCTTCAGAACTGAACAGGTCAGGCTACTGACTGTACAAGATATTCTGTGAAACAGCTTTATTCCGGATACCTTCTTCCGGCTTCTTCAATTATTGTTTCTGTTGCTGTAGCGCCGACTCTGGTAACTCCTAATTCCCTGACTTTTAAAATCTGGTCTAAAGTACGTATGCCTCCGGCAGCTTTTATCTGTATTTCAGGTTTGCAATACTTTCTCATCAGGATCAGATCGTGTTCAGTGGCTCCAAGATAATTATACTGACCATCTTTATTTTTTACAAACCCATACCCCGTTGATGTTTTTACATAAGCAACATTATTATCATTGCACAGCTGGCACAACATAATTTTGTCGTCATCTCCGGTTATAAAATCAGTTTCGAAAATCACCTTTAGTATTGCTTTGCCGGCAACGACCAGTGAATTTATTTCATTTAATTCATTATTAATATATTTCCAGTCATGTTGTAAAACTTTACCGATATTTATTACCATATCGACCTCTTTGGCACCATCCATAATTACCTGAAGGGCTTCTGCTTTCTTAATCTCAATTGTGCTGTTGCCATGTGGAAATCCAATTACAGCACAAACGCCCACGTCACTTCCTTTTATGGCTTCTGCAGCCATTTTAACATGGTATGGTTTCACACAAACCGTTGCCACATTATATTTTTTTGCTATTTCACAGTTCTTTATTAAATCAGCATCTGTAAACGTCGGATGAAGGATTGAGTGGTCAATCATTTTTGCAATTTCGTTAATCATTTTTTTAAAGTTTAAGTCTTGTTTTTATTTAATAACCCGAACTTCTACCCTGCGGTTAATTGCCCGCGACTTATCATCAGTTAAATCTATCAAAGGTTCTCTTTTGCCGGATCCGGTATATTCAAGTCTTGATGGCTTGATGCCTTTATTTACTAGCCAGTTATATACCGATTTTGCCCTCTTAACCGATAAATCGAGATTGTATTCATCAGTTCCTATATTATCGGTATGTCCGCCAATACTGAATCGGAGTTCCGGATTATCAACAAGATATTGCAAGAAAGAATTCAATGTTTCCTCAGAAGATGTCAGAAGGATGTAACTATCGAAATCAAAGTTGACATTATTAAGTACCACAGCTTTCCCTTCCTTTACTTCATTAAAATGTGCCATAAGGTTTAGCCTGGCAGTGTCGGGCTGCTTTTGGTCCAGCTGAAGCTTATTAATAATCATCCTGCAATTACATTCAAGCGAATCGTGGATTTCACGAAGCTCAACTCCGTCGATAAGGTAGTAGGATGATTTATCAAGATTGAACTGACTTGCCGGGAAATTATCTTTTACAGTCACCGAGAGGTCGCTTCTTTTTATGAAACGGCCTATAGTTAAATATTTCTCTCCTCCGCTTGCGCTAAAAAAGCCACAAAGAGTCACAAAAGACCTGGATTCAGCAGGAAGATATGAAAAGGTGATCTGGGGAGAAAAAGAATTTTCGTTCTTATCATTTACTGAGATGGGATTTGTAGAAAAGTAACAGCCAAGGTGATTAACCAGGTATTTTGTAAATCTTGTTGAATTTATAGAGATTTTAAAACAATATTTCCTGCCCTTAACAAGGGGTTCGGCCAGGTTGCCCTGAATATACTCGGAATAATCATCATCATCCTTGAAGAGGGCAACTCCGATATAATTGAATTTTTCAGGCAGCTTAAAATCAAAAAGAAAGCTGTAATCGAGTACGTCAATAAACCTGAGGTTACTGATATAATCAGGAGTATAATTTCCCGGGGTTGTCCAGAAAGGCACCCAGGCTTCAATCCTGTCACTACCATGGTAACTTACCGGGACAGGTTTATAAAAATAGAAATCGAAGTCCGGATTTATAATCAGATTATTCTTTTTTGTCAGCGGGAACAATAGGGTTGTATCAGGAATTCCATCCTTAAAAGAGATTTTACCGGCTAAACCGGTATCACTATAAATTTCCCTGTCGCCGGATTCCAGTTTGCCATCTCTGTAAATATCTTCCCTGTATTTTATTCCCTGATAGTTATAATATGTCCATAATCCATCAGGGAGACTTTCCGGGTCATTATTTTTAACAAGCTTATAGTTTTCGATTCTTTCAATCTGCCCGTTCTGATACCAGTATTTCCATTCTTTTTCCTTCTTTTCTAATTTTCCATAGTACAGGTGTTTTTTTTGCACTGTATTATAGGAGTATATAGAATATGTGTATGTTGAACCTTTTGATTTTATTTTCTCGCTGGAATAATATGTCTTTACTGTTTTATGCTGTCCTGACAGGTTTACAGGAACCAGGGAAAATTCAATAAGCAGAATTGGGAATAAGATCCTGACCTCGAGGGCTATTTTAAAAAAAGAACAACTTCTGGTCCGGAATCCGGATGTTGATTGTTTCGGGAGCATAAAAATCTATAAGGGAGTACCAAATTAACTAAAATCTGGTAGTTTTTCTAATTGCGGGACCTTGCCTGAATGTTTTAGGAAAGCCGGTTGCCGGTAACCGGTAACCGGTAACCGGGATTATGACCTTTATTGTCCGTGTTGGCAACTGGCGGTTTTATCATTCGTGTTATAGAATTACTATTATTTTGAGCTTCGCTG
>PMIG01000317.1:0-268 GCA_003157055.1 Bacteroidales bacterium
CAGCGCCTTGCGGGACAGCGATTCCCCCTTCCCTCTAAGATTGTTAAGAGTGTAGTTTACCGCCCAGGCAAGATTGGCAGCAGTAGGCCTGCATGAAATAAGATGCCGGGCTGCGGTTTCGATGCGGGGGAGCGGGTCTTTGTAGCGGACTGAATCCAAAGCAGCAAGATAGACGCCAAAGGCTCCGGCAGCTCCGATGAGCGGAGCGCCCCTTACCGTCATATCCCTGATTGCATTATAAATGTCGTTGGCGGAACTCAGCTTTTTG
>PMIG01000317.1:405-2069 GCA_003157055.1 Bacteroidales bacterium
AATATTCTAAATTTGCAGACAGGAGTATTTCGAATTGCAAATATTGGTTATATGATTAATAAAGAAGATTTTAGACAGAAGGTAATCATATCTGCAGGGCAGATTTTCAGCCGTTATGGCTTTAAGAAAACCACGATGGACGAGATTGCCAAAGCCCTGAAAATGGGCAAAAGTTCGATTTATTATTATTTTCAGAGCAAGGAAGAAATATTTGAAGCAGTCCTGTTATACGAGGCCAATTTACTTAGAAATGAGCTAACTACGACAATTAAATCGGTCGAATCTCCTGTCGATAAAATGAGAAATTATGTATTTGTAAGAATGAAAGCGTTCGAAAAACTCTCAAATTATTACAATGCAATTTTTGATAAAAACCTCGATCATTTTGATTTTGTTGAGAATATACGCTCAAAATATGACAGGGAGGAGCTGGCAATATTAAGGCTCATTCTATATCATGGGGCCAGGAAGAAGGTATTCAATGTAGTCAACAGCGAATATACTGCCTTGGCCGTTCAGACAACACTTAAAGGGCTCGAGGTTCCTCTTTTCTGGAAGAAAAAAGAAGATAAAATTGAATTAAGGCTTAATGCAGTCCTGGATGTCCTTTTTAACGGGATCCTGGTAAAATAATTTACTGCTTTATTTCAGCCCTTTTTTTAATAAGAAGGCTTAATAACAACCCAAAGCAGCCCGCTAAGATCAAAGGAATGCTTAGCAATTGTCCCATATTAATTCCATAATGAGCTCTCATGGCTTTTTCAAATGCGACCTGATCTTCTTTCAGGAATTCAATAAAAAAGCGGGCGATAAAAATAAGTATAACAGCAAGACTTATAAGACTACCCTCTATATGTTTCCCCCTTTTTTTCCAATATATCCCGAAGAGCAGAATAAAGATAGATAAGTAAGCAAGAGCCTCATAGATCTGGGTAGGATGTTTTGGCGCAGTCTCTCCGTTTCTTAAGAAAATAAACCCCCAGGGGACTGTTGTTTCAATTCCATAAATCTCTGAATTCATAAGGTTGCCCATCCTGATAAAAAAGCCCGATAATGCTACAACAATAGCGATCCGATCAAGAGTCCAGAAGTATCCTTTCTTTTCCTTGAAGGCAAAAATTCCCACAGCTATTAAAATACCGATTGCAGCACCATGGCTTGCAAGTCCTCCATGCCATATTGCCAATACTTCAAGAGGATGGGCCAGATAGTATGCAGGCTCATAAAAGAAGCAATGCCCCAGCCTGGCTCCGACAATTGTCCCGATGGCCATATAGATTGTCAGTTTATCAAGAAGGACTTCACTCAGATTTTCATTTCTGAAGATCTTCAGCATTATGATATATCCGAAAAGAAAAGATGAAGCGAATAATAAGCCATACCATCTGACGGCAAAAGAGCCTATCCTGAAAATTTCGGGATTTACGTCCCAGGGAACAATAAGTAAATGCATACCTCTCGGTTCGTTATGTGTGCCAAAGGTAGGAAATTAAATTATTGAAAGTTGTTAAAATGTCTGAAGAGAAAAGAGCTTTCAATCCTATTGCAGAAATTCATTAAAAAATGATGTAAGTTTGTAAATCATTAAAACAATTCAGAATGATGCCAGGACGCCGGGGCAAGCATAAAATTTATGAGATTATTCTCCTGATAATCATCGCGGG
>PMIG01000317.1:2186-6271 GCA_003157055.1 Bacteroidales bacterium
ACATACACCTTTAATTTCCAGGATGCAATCCGCGACCTTAACGAGGGGAATGTCCTGAATAATTTCCAGTTTGTCTTTTCAACCGGGCCTGAAATAGATTCTCTCTCTGTTACCGGTAATGTTTATAATGCACTCAGTCTTGATGCCCCCGAAGAGACTCTCGTACTGCTGTATAGCAGGCTTTATGATTCAGCAGTTATCAAGCGGCTTCCTGATTATATTTCAAGGGTTGACAAAAACGGATATTTCCGGATAGATAATGTCAAAGCCGGCAAGTACAGGCTCTATGCACTTAAGGACGCCGACAACAGCAAGAATTTCAACCTGCCTGATGAACAATTCGCTTTTCTGAAAGATACGATCGAGGTCAGCTCGCAAAATGATTATATACCGGTTATTAAGGACACTGTAAAAGTCAAGCCCCCTTCTGTTAAAACTGTGGACACCATAATTCTGAAGGGGAAATACAAGCTTATACTTTTCCAGCCACCCAAAATCGCGCATTATCTCACATCGTCTAACAGGAGCCAGCCATATAAGCTTACATACACACTTTCCCTTCCGCCCGACTCCGCAGGTTTTGGATTTTCAATCCCGGAGACATCTCCTGGCTCATATTACATCCAAAGAAGCAGGAATAATGATTCGATACTGGTTTGGCTTACAGACAGCTCGCTTTATGCGCGGCCAGATATCAAAACTCTTGTAAGGTATCCGTTTACAGATACAACAGGCAAAGTCGTACAAAAACAGGATAGTATACATATGAGATTCCTGTTAGCAAAGGCAACCAGGGCAAGGCCAAAGAAGAAGCCCTTTTCCGTAACATCCAATTTATTTTCAGGATCACTCAGGCCGGGCCAGCAGATATCATTTAATTCTCAGACTCCATTCGGCACTCCCGACACATCAAAGATCAGACTCTACGAAGGAAGCGGTGCGACACGTGTAAACATACCCGTAAAATTTATCCCTGACACTTTAAATTCATGCAAAATGATCATGGAAGCTCATATTATCCAGGGGAAGAACTATTTGTTCATAGCAGATTCCGGAGCCTTTCGCAATATATATGGCAACGTTTCCGATTCATCCGGATACAAGATTACTATAAGGAATAACGACTCATATGGGAAGCTGACACTTAACGTAAAGAACTATGAAGGCAACAGAATAATACAGCTCCTTTCCAAAGATGAAAAGGTTTTAAGAGAAGCCAAAATGAATAAAGACGGGAAGGTTGAATTCCCATATCTGGACAGGGGAACATACCGTCTTCGGGTAATTTATGACCTGAACGGCGACGGTAAATGGACTACAGGCGATTTTAAAAAAGGACTTCAGCCCGAACCGGCATCATATTATTACCAGGAAATCAACATGAAGGAGGATTGGTATGAAAAGCAGGATTGGGACATCGGAGAACAGAATGTCAAAACACTGAAAAGCTCAGCAGTAAAAAGTCTGAACAGGCAATAACCATAAATATTTTTAACTTTGAAAAGAACAATGTAATAGAGTTTATTCAGGCAAAGAGCTGCTAATAAAAAACCGATAAATTTACCCCGGTTAAATCCGGACTAATGATAAAAACTTAAAAAACATTAATATGAAAAAAGTAGTAGCAGGAGTTGATATTGGCGGAACCAATACAGTTTTCGGCCTGGTCGATAAAAATGGAAAGGTGCTGGCTGAAGGCAACCTCAAAACAACCGATTATCCGATAATCAATGATTTTGTCAAGGCGCTTGTCACCGCAATTAAGAAATTGCTGGCAGGCAAGAAAGAATATGAACTGATAGGCATCGGAATAGGCGCTCCTGATGCAAATTATCACCGGGGCACTATTGAACATGCACCCAATCTTGCATGGAAGGGAATTGTTCCTCTTGCCGACCTTATTAAAGAAAATCTCAATGTACATGTTGTGGTTACCAATGATGCAAATGCAGCCGCCATGGGTGAAATGATTTTTGGCGGTGCAAAGGGCATGAAGGATTTTATCGTCCTCACGCTTGGAACAGGACTGGGCAGCGGAATAGTTATTGACGGGAAGATGGTCTATGGACACACCGGCTTTGCAGGTGAGCTTGGGCATATGACCGTAGTTAAAGACGGAAGAGACTGCGGTTGTGGCAGAAAAGGATGTCTTGAAACATACGCTTCTGCAACAGGACTTGTAAGAACAACGCTGGAGCTTATGAGCGTAATGAGAGAAGAGAGTCCGCTGCGTGATCTCCCTCCTTCAAAGCTTACTTCAAAGAAAATTGCTGAAGCTGCAGCAAAAAAAGACCCGGTTGCTATGAAGGCAATGAATGACACAGCCGAAATACTTGGATTCGGAATTATTAATTCAATTGTATTTTCAAGCCCCGAAGCAATATTCCTGTTCGGCGGACTGGCACAGGCAGGCGAATTGCTATTTGCCCCTGTCAGAAAATATCTCGCAAAAAATAATTATGTTCTTTTTAAAAATACTGTAAAGATCCTTCCTTCCGGCATATCTGAAAACAATGGCGCCGTAATGGGAGCTGCTGCCCTAATCTGGAACGAAATATCTGACTAGTGTTTAAAACCATTGAAAAAACGGAATTACGGATATTTTATGCAGATGGTTCTTTAAGTTCAGAAGTAAAACAATACGAACGATGAAAACCATAAAAATGAACAGATTGGAATTTGTTTCATCGTTTCCGGGGCTGGATGACATTTCAGACAGGCTTGACATGCTGAATGAAAAGCACGCTGTTGAAGAAACTAACTGGAATGATTTCAAATACAGGCCTGAGGTGAAGTTTACTATTGGTTACACTGATAATGAGATACTGCTGAAGTATTATATAACCGAAGAATATTTCAAGGCAGAGAAAACTGTGACAAACCAAATGGTGTGCGAGGATTCGTGCGTCGAATTTTTTGTATCACCGACCGACGACGGGATTTACTACAACATGGAATTCAACGGTATCGGCACATGCCTTATGGGATCAGGAACCTCCAGGGAAGATAATGCAAAGGCCGATCCAGGCATAATTTCAAATATAAGAAGAAAGGCATCTCCGGGGAGTGATCCAATAAGTGAAAGAGAAGGAAGGTTTTCATGGACAATTACTATTGCCATTCCGCCCGGTGTTTTTTTTCATCATAAAATAAAAGAGCTGAAAGGGAAAACCTTCAGTGCAAATTTTTATAAATGCGGCGACAAGCTTTCAGTTCCTCATTATATAACATGGAACCGTATAGTGACTTCAAAACCCGACTTTCACCAGCCGGATTTTTTCGGGATATTGAAATTTAAATAATGATATAAAATTATTACAAAAATATGGCAACCAGGTTCAATAAAGTAGCACTCTCAATCAATGCTCATCCCGATGATGCCGAATCATGGAATGCCGGAGCACTAAAGCTTCTGAAAGACAAGGGATATAAAATAATTATTGCAACAATGACGTGGGGCGACCTCGGAGGTTGCGGCACAACCATGCAAGAAACTGCAAAAAAACGCTTTAAAGAGGCCAAGAAAGCTGCGGCTGTTCTTGATGCCGAATACTATACCCTTGGCGGAACCGACGGGTTCCTTTTCGACACAAAAGCAATGAGGCTGAAAGTAATTTCACTGATCAGAAAAGTTAAAGCCGGGGTTATCTTCACCCATCTTCCGAACGACTATCATCCCGATCACAGGACAACATCAAACATTGTTGAGGCGGCGGCTATGGTCTCATCTCTCGACCCGGTACCGGTAAAGGAAAAACCCCTGAAAGTGACTCCGCTGCTATATTACTCATCACCATTCACGCTTTCCGATCCTTTAGGCACAGAAATAACACCTCCACATTTTTTTGTGGACATCTCCTCGGTTATTAAGACTAAAATTGAAATGCTCTCGCAGCATAAGTCACAAGTTGAGCTAATGAGGCACATGCATAAAATTGACGATTTTTTCGGGTACATCCTTGAAGGCAACCGGTACTACGGCAATCTTTCAGGAGTGAAATATGCCGAAGTTTACTGGCAGCATATTGGCGGTGGCTTTCAGAAAGAACCGCAGGTACAGGATGATCTTTCAGAATACTTAATTG
>PMIG01000361.1 GCA_003157055.1 Bacteroidales bacterium
GGAGGTAGTGCATTAGGGGTGTGAGGTGTGAGGTGTGAGGTGTGAGGTGTGAGGTGTGAGGTGTGAGGTGTGAGGTGTGCGGTGTGCGGTGTAAGGGAAAAGACAGAAGATAAAAGATAAAAGGCAAAAGTAAGAATATTAGTCAAAAGTCCATAAAGTAAAAAGTCCATAAAGCCGTTAAATTATATGACTTTATGGACTTTAAAGACTTTTGGCTTTACAGACTTTAATATTTCTCCGGTACAAATGTTTGTTCGGTGACCGGTGGCCGCACGTAAGCCACATCGTGCTTCAGCGGTGGAAGTTTGAATGGCTTGGGTGTAAGATCCTCATATGGAATAAGTGAAAGAAGGTTATCTATGACGTTAAGCCTTGCTCTTTTCTTATCATCGGCATGAACGACATACCATGGTGACTGTTTGGTATCGGTAAATGAAAACATTTTGTCTTTGGCCATGGAGTATTCGACCCATTTATCGCGTGATTCTACATCCATAGGACTGATTTTCCAACGTTTTGTCGGATCCTGAATCCTGTCCTGAAACCGTTTTTCCTGCTCNNGGACATGATCTGAGAAACTCTTCATACTCGTCGTTGGTACAATATCCCATAACCTTCTCAACCCCGGCGCGGTTATACCAGCTTCTGTCAAAGAGAACAATTTCGCCACCTGCCGGAAGGTGGTTGACATACCTCTGGAAATACCATTGTGATTTCTCCTTTTCAGTGGGAATCCCAAGTGCCACTATTCTGCAGATCCTTGGATTGAGACACCCTGCAATTGTTTTGATCACACCACCTTTGCCGGCAGCATCTCTGCCTTCAAAGACAACGACGACTTTAAGCTTATTAGCCTTAACCCACTCCTGAAGTTTGACAAGTTCAATCTCCTGCTTGAGAAGAAGCTTCTCGAACTTTTTTCGTCCAATTTTTTCCTTCAATTCCTGGTTTACATCGTGATAAAGATCTTTTTTCTTGAATGTTTCGACCTTTATTTTCTTCTTTTTATCATGTGATGCCATGGCAAATTTTTTTTAATGAAATAGAAAGATAAAATAAAATCCTGAAAAATCAGAATTTTCAGGATAAAAAGTATGGAGTAAGCTAAAGTTATATAACCCTTTTCCTTTATGGGGATTTAGGACTATCCCTATTGAATAAACGGGATAGAGAGAGGATATCTGAATGTTTCGCCTTTTGATCCCTTGATGCTGGCAATAATGATACAGATTATCTTCAACGTTTCAAGGAAGCCAATGATAATAAAACCAATCAGGATGAAGCATAAAGGAATAGCGAGGACACAATAAAGCAGGATTGAAAGGTTGAAGTTCATTGCTGCTTTACCGTTCTCATCGACCCATGCAGATTCATCTTTCCTTGAAAGCCAGCAGATTAGCGGACCAATAATGCCGCCAAACGGGAAAAAGTAGCTGGAAAATGCTGATAAATGGCATAGCATTGCCCAGTTTCTTTCTGATTCTGATAATTGTCTGACCTCTTCCATGGCAGTAAATTTATTTAAAAGACTGTGATTCCCGTAAAATGATGCATCATTCAAATCTTGCTAAACGCTTCAGGTCCGATGGCAGAAATCCATTCGGATTATTTTTGTCAATGGAATGGACATTATAATAGTACATATTCGCATCATCCGTGCCGATCAGCATTTTAAAGCAATAACCTGCATCCTGCTTCTCGCCTACCGGACCTACCTTATGCAGTATTACTATACCGGGGGTTTTATTCTCAATTGCCTTCACGATTTCCTCTTCAGGAACAATCTCAATCTTGTTCGAATAAATCGCTTTTATCCTTTCCATGTTCGCAATCTCGGGCGACAGATCTTCCTGTTTCACAAGAATGGTTTTTTTCATTACCTCTGGTATATTGTCATTATAGTACTTAAGGTATTTCCGTCCGGTTTTGGATGGGTCTTCCATTATCAGCTGGGCATGCTTCTGCATGAATTCCAGGATAACCCCCAGCTTATATCCGTATTCAAGATCGTCTTCACCTGCATAGGATAAAGGAACTGCACATATTTCAGGCATTTCTCCCAGCTTATCCACATTTTTCCCCAGGAGAAGGTTTATAAAATTGAAAAGCGAGTTGGATTTATCCTTGTCGAAATTCGTTTCGGTCAGGACTATGAATGACCAGGATGGCTTGAGCCTCCTAACATTAAATTCCTTTGCTGTAATAAATTCGTAAGGAGTGACTTTCCAGTATTCTTTCATTGCGTCCTTCATATAGGAATTGAAAGAAGAGAAAGGATCATCCTCCATAACCACGCAGGTTGTTGATGCAGCAAACTGCTTTATCTCATCCTTGTCCGGGAAGGGCGCTTGCCCCGAAAGAACATTCATGAACAGGAGCGCAGAGATAAGAAAAATTGTATTCTTCATATTTATTATTGACTTACAGGAATATACAGTGGATTATCTTCGTTGAATTTACGTATATATACAAACATTAAATCCCTTTTCTTTTTCCTTGGAAGCTGGATATATTCCTCATAAAGCTTATTGTCCTTCATCAGGAGAAGTTCAGTGCTTTCCAGATTAAATTCAAGAATTTTCCCGCTTTCAAAGTCAATCAGGTACTGTTTTAACTCATTGCGGGTAGAATAATTTCTGCCATAGGGTGAGTAAGATGATCCGTAGGGATTATAATAGTTGCCATAACTATATGGATAAGAATAAGGATCATAATATCCCCCATATCCATAAGGTGAGGAATTGCGTGAATCGATTGTTGTCACATCTGCAACAAAATGGCAGATAGAGCCTATAAAGGTTATCCTGTTAAAATTCCCCTGTATCTGAACATAGAGAACACCGTTCCTGGCATAACCCCATATGGTATTCTTTAGAATTTCCTGCCTTATCCCCATAGCATCATAATAGTAGATCTTCTCTGACTTAAGGACATTTTTAAAAAATTCCTTGTCGTTATAGTCTGTCGAAGTCAGCAGTTTAGCCTTTGGTATCGGACTATTTGCCTTTACCTGGTCAAAACTGACATAGATCCCATCTTTAAACCGAAAGTCCGGTGTATACATTACCATTCCTTCATGCGTTTGCCCCATTACCTTTAAAAGAGGACAAATGAGAATGATCATTGCATTTAGGACAGATATCCTGAAAAACCTCTTCATATTAATTACGCTTTACCTTGCCCGTTCAAATATCATACCGTAAAGGCAAATTTAAGGATTTAGATGAAAGTGTGTTAAAATCAGTTGACGTATATTTACATCATATTTTGCTTACTTTTACATAACGCAAAAACAGAATTATGGTTAAAGAGTCTGGGAATAATATCGATGGCGGGCTGGATCAGAAGTCAGGGACAGGTTCTGAATATGAACTAAAAAAGCTTATCGGGTTTTCCTATGTTGCCATTTCTGCCCTTATAGTAGGGGTTATTCTTATAATGGCCGATCTGAAACTATTCGCAGGGATCATAATTATTATATCGGCTTGTGCAGAAGTATTAGTCTTGAAAAAAACCATCTCGCTATTCAATAATGTAAGTGCTTCCCTTAACGATGCAGCCTCTTCGAGCGAGAAGAAGGATGATGTAATAACCCATTTCTCTCACAAAATAAGGGAACCTCTTAATAACCTTGTGATTATTACAGATATGCTGATGGAGTCAGGGCTTCAAAAGAAACAAAAAGAGCTTCTTGAGACTTTCGTTGCTTCAACAAATAATATGGTCACTACTGTTAATGAATTAACAATGCAGTCGGCCGGCAACCTGAGCCATGAGAT
>PMIG01000284.1 GCA_003157055.1 Bacteroidales bacterium
TTTGCAGTTTATAATGAAGGAATAAGGGCTTATGTTGGCGACGGATCGTCTAAAGGCACAAAGGGAGGGTTTTCTGTAGGGGGTTATGATGCTACAAAGGGAAGCACTTATGACCTGTTTGTTCTGAATACTGACAGTGCCAGATTATATTTTGACACAAAGCCAAATCTGAAAGGGAAAAAGGGAGGCTTTTCCGTGGGAGGATATGATATGACAAAGGGAGGAACCGTAGCGCAGGATCTTCTGGATGTAAGCAAAGACAGCGTAAGGATTTATGTCGACAACAATCCTGCCACCAAAGGCGTTAGGGGAGGTTTTTCAGTAGGTGGATATGACATGACCAAAGGAGGCACACCAGTCTCCAACTATCTTAATATTGAAACAAATACTGCTGCGATCATCAATCCCGCTGAGAACAGACTTCTCTGGTATCCTCTCAAAAATGCATTTTTGACAGGTAGGGTTCTTATAACTGACACTGCGAATGTAGGAGTTAATTCCTTTGCAACTGGTTATGAATCAGAAGCTAAAGGAAGGTATTCACAGGCAATGGGATTTAGAGCGGCCGCTTTAGGTGATTATTCAACTGCCATCGGTAATAATGCAGCTGCAAATAATAATAACTCATTTGCCTTTGGTGAAAGTGCATCTGCTTCAAACGAAGGTGCATTTGCATTTGGATATGGTTCAGTTGCCTCAATGGGAAACAGTTATGCTTTCGGCAAATCTTCCACTGCAAATGGTTTATCATCTTATGCTTTTGGAGAGGGAGTTACAGCAGGCACTTCATCTGCTGGAAATTGTTATGCATTTGGAAAATCAACTCAGGCTAGTGGTATTGGAAGTTATGCTTTTGGTGACGGAGCAATATCGTCCGGAATAAGTAGTTATTCCTTTGGATCATATGGATCTGAAAATAACTGGACTCCAAATTTTGCATCAAACACCATTGCCAATGGAGATTATTCTTTTGCAGCTGGTCAGGGTGCATATGCATTTGGAGATAATTCTATTTCCATCGGTTATTGTACCCGGGCTATGGGTCAACTGAATATAGCAATGGGCTACGGCAGCTGGTCATATGGTAACCGATCATGTACTGCAATTGGTGAGTATTGTAGATCAACTGGAATAAGTTCATTAGCAATGGGATATTGGTCTTGGGCTTCAGGTAATGGATCAGTTGCACTGGGCTGGTCGACAAAGTCCCAAAATTTAGGTTCTGCTACGATGGGATATTTCACACAGACTAATACAGACTTTTGTACTGCTATTGGCAGGGCCAATGAAGGCTTAACAAACTCAATGTTCGAGATTGGCAATGGCACTTATTCCAATTATAATCCATCAGGTACAAGAGTCAATATCCTTACAGTCTTAAATAATGGGAACATGGGATTGGGTACTTCTGCACCTTCCGAAAGATTGGAAATTGGGGGGTCACAGGCAAAAATTTCCTTTAACAGTTCCGTATCCAATATGTTGTTATATAACGGTTCAGGAATAGGTCCTCCTGCATTTACTTCCAGGGGTGCAGGTACAAAAATTATTTTTTACCCGTCTTTAGCATCTTCGGCTGTCGATTATGCAATGGGCATAGATAATTCAACACTGTGGTACTCAGTTGCCCAGGCAAACAACTCGAATTTTTTTAAGTTCTATGCGGGAACAACTGAAATAATGAGAATAACCGGAGATGGGAGAATGGGTATTGGTACAACTACTCCTGGTTGTACTCTTGACATTGGAACACAGGCAGGAGCATATTCAGGCACTTTTGGATTCCTAAACCCATCCGGCGTGGTTGGGACAACTGTCATTACAAACGGTTCATATTCTATTCATACAGCCGGCAGAATACTTTGTCCTGAATACAATGCTGTTTCTGATGCCAGGATAAAGGAAATAATCGGTTTTCCGGAGGGAGAAGACAATCTTGCAATAATAAATAAGTTGAAAGTGACCGACTTCAGGTATATAGATAAAGTCGATAACGGAAATTCGATTAAACAGGGTTTCATTGCCCAGGATGTGGAAAAAGTGCTTCCTGAAGCAGTAAATACTTCCGAGGGATATATCCCTGATATATACCAGCTTGCGAAGAATTTCAGTAAGACTGAAGATGGAAATCTCTTAATAACCGTTGATAAATCCGTAGACCTTGAAAAAGGAGATATAGTAAAATTGATGCTTCCATCTGGTGAAACTAATCGTAAGGTGCTGGAAGTTAATTCATCACATTCATTCACAACAGAATCGGTTGAGGGAAATCCTCAATATGTCTTCGTATATGGGAAGGAAGTAAATGATTTCAGGTCAATTGATTACGATAGGATATTTACAATAGGAATCGGAGCAGTGCAGGAGCTAAGCAAAGAGAATGATCAGCTAAGGGCTGAGGTTCAGGAGCTTAAAGATGAAATCGCACAGGTAAAAACTATGGTCCGTAAACACGGAAGAAACAGGTAATCTCTAAATCAAAGGCATGGCATTAGTTGTCTGACGTCTGGCAATTGTTGCCTGACGCCTGATATTGGTTACCGGATGACGCATAGAAATAACCGTTCTTTAAAAAAACTTGATTTGATTTTTCTTTTATCATAACTTGCTCATAATTAAACTTGTTTTCAATTATTAACCGGTCAATGGTTCAGTGTAGCAAACCCTTCTTTCTTTAAACCTTTGCGCCCCTGTGCCGTTGTACCTTTAAGCCATTCTTCCCATGAAAACAAAACTCCTCTTCTNNCGCCAACCTCGCCCTGCCTGTCAAGATTGACATCCAGACTTCGCTCACGGGCGGAACGCTGATCTATGAGGAACTATTTGCTTCTGTAACCTCTAACAGCTTTGGCTTGATTTCACTGGTTGTCGGTACAGGAACGCAGACCGGAGGAAGCGCAGCCTCA
>PMIG01000223.1 GCA_003157055.1 Bacteroidales bacterium
GTATTTTGCGCCCCTGTTTTTCAACACCTCGTACATAGGAAATCCTCCTTCGCTACAACCTTCGCCAAGGCTACGGTTGTCAAAGAAAGCTACGGAGGACAAAGGGAGAGATGCAGGAGTGGTTTAACTGGCACGCCTGGAAAGCGTGTGTACCTCAAAAGGGTACCGGGGGTTCGAATCCCCCTCTCTCCGCAAAGCCAAAGCAAATCACCCCGCCGGTAACGGCGGGGTGATTTTTTGTTTTCAGAGTTTCCGTTCAAAGCTTGCTTTGATAAGGGAACGATGAAAACAAAAATGACCCGCAAAGCGGGTTTGCTTTGGCTTTACTGGGTGCCCTAAAAGGGATCATGAGTGAAGCGAATAATCCCTTAACACTCTATCGTGGATTTATTTTAACGTTGTATTGTACCCCAAAAGGGATGACTGAAGGTAATCCCTGTCTCACCACTCTTATTTATTATCCACCATAATTGGAAGCCCCTTCCCATTAGTCATCACAATAAGCTTGGAATTGGGTGATGTGGCAATAGCTTTTATCATCTCGTACTGCAGGAGCTTGTCACTCAGTCCCGTGTTCAATATCTTCTGATAATCAGCAATACCCTGGGCTTCAACTCTTTTCCGTTCTGCTTCCTGTCTTTCCTTCTGAAGGACAAAGGTCATTTTCTGTGCTTCCTGTTCAGCATTGATCTTTGATTCAATTGCAGCTTTCACCGATTCCGGAAGTGTAATATTCCTGACCAGAAGCTGCTCCAGAGTAAGCCCTCTTTCTTTTAAATTTGATTCAATGGCCGAAAATATCTTGGCCTGGAATTCATCCCTCTTTGATGAAAATAAGGAGACTGCATCATAATAAACAGCGTTATTCCTTATCATCGTTCTGCAGACAGGGCGAACTATCACATTCCGGTAATCTGTTCCGACCTCTTTAAGTATCCGTGGCGCTTCTGCAGGAATGACCTTATATAAAACGGTTAGATCAACAATTACCTCCAATCCGTCAGCTGACAAAACGCGTATGGCATCGTCTCCCTGCTGAGCACCTTCATCACGTACGCCCGACATTGTATAGTTTTCTGTTTTGATGTCGAACATGACTACTTTGACCAAAGGATTAATAATGTTAAGCCCGCTCTCAAGCGTGTTATTGCTTACTTTCCCAAAAAGCTTTTGAACGCCAACCGTTCCCGGCTCAACCTGTACGACAGATGCAATGAAAAGCAATATGAGAAAAATGAAAATCGCAGCAATCCTGATTTTAGATCTCTGAGTATAAAGATTGGGAACTGTTCTGGCTGCAACGAATGCAACAATAATAACTATGATACCTATAATTATTAATTCCATGATAAAATTGTTTTTAAAATATAAAAAAATTGCGTGATATTTAGTACTAAGGTAATCAGAATAATAAACATTTCGACCAGGCTAATGCCAGTTATATAAAAAACCTGCTACTGATTGTGTAAATATTGTTTGCTTATCTCATCATAACCTGCAAGCTCCTTTGTGGGATTACCTGTTTTGTCGAAGAAGCTGTTTATAGACTCCCAGATAAAAGTACCCTCTCCCCTGTTGTCGGGCAGACTGAACACAATATCATGAACTTCTTTTTTGAATTGTGAATACTCTACCACATTCAGATCTTTATTATATCTCACGGCCAGGTCGTTAAGGTTCGATTTCAGATCATCGAGAGTTCCATGCCACCTGGGATAATAAGATAATCCGATCATATCAAAGTCGACTCCCCTGGAAATCATATTGTCGAGCCAGAAAGTAGCTTCCCTGTTCTGTCCTCCGAGGGCCAGATGCATCATAATAACTATCGATGGGTCGATTTCCCTCACTCCCTCGACTCCTGCTTTTAGCAGTTCAGCAAGGTTGTCAAGGTTTGATATGTGACCGTCAGGCCAGAGCATGCCATGGTTTATTTCATTGCCTACCTGTACCATTTCCGGAAGTGTCCCCTGGTCCCTGAGCGCAATCAGTACCCGTTTTGTGTATGCCTTCAATGAATCCTTAAGCAAATTGAAATCAAGATCCTTCCAGGCCAGCGGCTTGTTTTGCTGCTGCGGGTCAGCCCAGTAGTCGCTGTAATGAAAATTCAACAGAAGCTTCATCCCGTATTTTTTTGCCCTGGCTGCCATCTGTTTTGTGTACTCCAGACCGCAGAAGCCTGTTATAGGTGAATATCCCTTTTCATTTTCGGGATTGACGAAAACTCGCAGGCGGATATAGTTGAAACCATGATCGGCCAGAATTTTGATCAGATCTTTCTCTTCGCCGTTTTCATAGAATTTCATGCCGCGCGACTCCATCTGAGGCAGAAAAGAAATATCAGCTCCGATACTTCTCCCAATCTTTTTTGTGAAAGGCTTAATCTGTTCTTTTGAAGGTTTCAGAAGTTTGACGTCAGGATTGATTGTATGGATTTCATGTGACCCTGGCCAGATAGAGTCGGATTTCACTTCAACTTTTATCTTATCAGGCCTGGTCCCTGCCTGAAAAATAAACGTACAAGATCCTTCAACTATTTTTGATGACCATACTTTTGTGCTATTTTCAGATTTAACCAATAATACCGGGATGCCATTTTTTGTCCCGGCAATTATCGCATCTCCTGTTACAGATATAGTTACTGGAACATTGGCGGTCGTTATTTCCCTGCCAGCGCTGTCGACTACACAGGCCCGTATAAGAGTCCGGTCCTTCCCGTCAGCAAGCATTGTTGTAGTGTAAGTTGTCATGACTACACCAACCGGCTTGCCGGTGGAAGTCTGACAGACAGATGCAAATTCCGATACTCCTTTATTCTTCCCAACTCTGCCGCATTGAGGAAACAGGGCTGCTGCAACTAATACAAGTAAAACTGATCTTTTCATTTCAGGTATATTAAATTCCATTTTAAACAGGTTCGCATTTTAATTATCAATGTTTCAGATCATAAAGTTATAAGATTCCCGGTATCAGTTCATTTATGACGGGCATATTGTTTTTTCCTGATTTTTTTCCGAACTTTTCACTTTAGATGGCTAATGAAAATCAAGAACGATATTCCTGAACCATTTCAGTTCAACCCTCTGAAGCATCATCTATCTTTTATTAAAGAGTTTATCTCTTTCAGATTATCAGATGAAAAAACACCTGAAATAACTAACCTGGTCAAAGAGCTTAAGCATATCGGTACATCTGTCATGGATATTTATACAGGTTCACTGAACGTCATTAAAATAATTGATGAAGTGAGTTTCTTTCTTAAATCAAATAATCTTGGAAATGAGTCAAACTATTCCGGGTGGACAGGGAAAAACTTTAATGATTTCAGGATAATCAGCTTGTCAGATAATTCTCAATGGATGTTGAAATATCATGATGACAGAACCAGGTATGTGCATCTGTTCCCTGCAAGAACGAGTCCGCATTCTTTCAGGGTAAAGGCCAACACCCTTAAATCAGCTATAATGTACAATATATTAATTGGTAAAAATTATATTTCAGGAAAGGACCTGAATCGCGTCAGGGAGATTCAGGGTTTATCTCCCGTAAAAGACACAACTGACGTAGAAGCAATAACAGAAATGATCGAAATTCTGAGAGTTTGAATCTGCTATCAAGCTTTTATCTTTAAGAATCTGTGGTTCTAAATTTTAAAATGCCCGCTTCACTCACTCGGTTCGAACTCACCAGCCCTTCGTTTTAGTTTCTCTTGCTAACTTTTTACCTTTGCCTTTTGCTTTTAAACTTAAGAAGGCGCTATAAAGCGCCTTCTTGTGATCCCGGAGAGACTCGAACTCTCAACCAACAGAACCGGAATCTGCCATTCTATCCATTGAACTACGGGACCGATTTCGTTGTAAAATTAACATCAATAACCGGGTTTTACAAATTTCCTTAACCTCTACGAGGTAATTAAATATTTAAATATCGAACGCACCTACCATTCCCTATGCCCTACTGGCAAAGATCCTGCAAATTATCGATTTCCGGATTTAAATATCGCATAGCTGTTAAGGAAATGTAGACAGGTTCATCCGGTGAATGCGTGATTTCCCTGTAGGGGATAAGGAAGTAGTCATCATAATATAAATTATTGCCAAAGATTTTCTATTTTCGCAGACCGAATAACCGGCTTCCAGCTGATTAAAAATAAAAGATTGAAAATGGATTATAATTTTACGGAAATAGAAAAAAAATGGCAGAAATACTGGGAGGAAAACAAGACTTTTAAAACCTCTGATGATTTTAATAATCCAAAGAAATGCTACGTCCTCGATATGTTCCCATACCCTTCCGGGGCAGGACTACATGTCGGCCACCCCGAAGGCTATACGGCAACTGATATTTACAGCAGGTACAAAAGAATGAAGGGATATAATGTCCTGCATCCCATGGGCTGGGATGCATTTGGCCTTCCTGCCGAGCAATTTGCAATTCAGACCGGAACCCATCCTTCCATAACGACAAAAAACAATTGCGATACTTTTCGCCGTCAGATAAAAGAACTCGGTCTAAGCTACGACTGGGATAAAGAGATCAATACGACCGATCCGAAATACTTCAAATGGACTCAGTGGATATTTATCAGGTTGTATAATACATGGTTCGATGAATCAATACAGAAAGGGAGACCGATATCTGAGCTGAAGGTACCTGAAGAAGTCAGTAATCTGGGCAAAAAGGAGATTACAAAGTATATTGATTCAAAGCGCCTTGCATATTATGATAACGCAATGGTATGGTGGTGTCCGAACTGCAGGATAGTTTGCGCAAATGAAGAGGTTCTTTTTGATGGTTCACATGAGAAGTGCGGAAACAGGGTTGAAAAGAAAAATCTGAAGCAGTGGATGCTCCGTATACCTCTTTATGCCGAAAGGTTGCTAAAGGGGATAGAAGGACTAGACTGGCCGGAAGGGATCAAGGACATGCAACGCAACTGGATTGGCCGTTCAACCGGAGCAGAAGTAGATTTCAGGATTGACGGCTTGAACGAGAAACTGACAGTTTTCACCACCAGACCTGATACACTGTTCGGGGCAACCTATATGGTTATTGCTCCTGAACACTCCCTTACAGGGATCATTACCAACGATGAAAAAAGAAAAGCTGTTGATGATTACATAAAAGCCGCATCGCTGAAATCGGACCTTGATCGTACCGACCTGGCAAAAGATAAAACAGGCGTCTTCACGGGAGGATATGCCATTAATCCTGTAAACCACAAAAAAATACCAATCTGGGTTGCTGATTATGTCCTGACAGGATATGGCACAGGCGCAATTATGGCTGTTCCGGCCCATGATACACGTGACTTTGAATTTGCCGAAAAATTCGGCCTGCCGATAATCTGCATTCAGGATCCTGACGTTCCTGATCCTGAGCAGAAAAAAAGAATCATAGCAGGTAAAGAGTGCTGGACTGAAGATGGTAAATATATCAATTCATCCGATAAATCGACGGGAATTGATATTAACGGGCTGAATAAGGAAGCGGGCATTAATAAGATCATTTCTTGGCTTGAAAAAGAAAGTATTGGCAGGGAGAAAGTGAACTACAAGCTACGCGACTGGCTCTTCAGCAGGCAGAGATACTGGGGCGAACCATTCCCCATTATTCACTGGGATGACGGCGAGATAACCCTTATTGATGAAGACCAACTGCCACTGGAATTGCCTGAGCTTGAAAAATACCTCCCTGGAGAGAGCGGAGAATCGCCGCTTGCAAATGCGACAGAATGGCTCAATGTAACCGATAAATCCGGAAGGAAGGGAAGGAGGGAGACAAACACTATGCCGCAATGGGCAGGTTC
>PMIG01000365.1 GCA_003157055.1 Bacteroidales bacterium
ACCGTGAATCATTAAATCTATGCTCTTCCATCTATAGTAGTCTTTTAAAAGTATTCCGGTTCGTAAAGCCGGTTCTAGGACAAAAGTTGTATTTCATCGCATCTGATGAAGACGTTTCTGTATCCTTTTGCAGCCTCGCTGCGAAGCGCGGAATTAAAAACATCTATGTCGGCCCTGCCTACCTTGCTGATGATCTTATAGAAGCAAAATCAAAGGAAATATTATCGGCNNTATAATTTAAGCAGGAACATTGGTGAGAAGTATCCAGCAATAATCCTCCTCATCCTGGTCTTCGCACTCCCGGCATTATCAGTCAGAAGGAAGAATGCATTGATGTATTTAAGCGCATCTGCCCTGGCTGGCTTTGAGATAATCATGCTGCTGACTCTTCAGTTGACTGCTGGAAATATGTATCAGCTTACAGGCCTGATTCTTGCAGCTATGATGGCCGGACTGGCAGCCGGTTCGGGATCAAAGTTGAAATTTCCAGACAGGATTTCCATCAGTCTGCAGGCTCTTTTCCTGGCATTTTATTATGCATTGATAGGGATATCATTCAGCAGAATGCTGGAAATAAAACACTCCTTTCCTATGATCTCAATAATAATCCTGGCAATCCTGCTNNCCGTCATCAGTTTACAGTGCCGATCTTGCAGGATCAGCATTGGGGTTTATTCTGATCTCGGGAATATTGATTCCGCTGCTTGGTATAAAGGTCTCACTGTTTTTTCTCTCCGTAATGATTTTTGCCGGCATTCTTTTTGGTACAAACCGTAACAAATAGTAGTTTTATTTTCTTATTCTGCACCAATGTCAACGAATGATTTTGATAACAGCAAACGTCTTTTTCTGAAAAAGTGCCTTGCACTTTCCGCAGGAATAGTTTGCTTCCCGTGCAGGGGTTATATTATGGGATCCGGTTTGGGTGGCGACAATATGTTAAGAAAGGTCGCGATGTTCCAGGAGGAGACTCCAAGAGGAATAATGTGCAGAATATGTCCAAACGAATGCGTACTTAAAGAAGGTGAAGTAAGCAAATGCAATAACAGGAAAGTAGACGGCTCAAAGCTCTGGACAATGGCTTACGGCAACCCATGCACTGTGAACATAGATCCCGTGGAGAAGAAACCATTATATCATTTTTTCCCTGGCTCAAGGGCATGGTCGATTGCCACAGCAGGATGCAACCTGGCATGCCTGAATTGCCAGAACTGGTCAATTTCCCAGATAAGTCCCGACAAAACCAGGAATTATAATCAGATGCCCGAAAAAGTAGTCGACGGAGCAGCTAAAAGCAGTTGCAGATCAATAGCTTATACATATACCGAACCTGTGACTTTTTATGAATATACTTTTGATACTGCGGTGCTGGCAAGGAGAGCCGGCATTAAAAATATAGTAAAATCAAACGGTTATATTAATCCGGAGCCGTTAAAGAAACTATGCTCAGTTATCGACGCGGCAAACATCGACCTTAAGACTTTCAATGACAGTACATACTTAAGGATGACAGGTGGGAAGCTTCAGCCTGTTCTTGATTCACTGAAAATTTACAGGGATATGGGAGTCTGGCTCGAGATCACAAATCTGGTAGTACCTCAGTGGAGCGATAATTCAGATGAAATAGGGAAAATGTGCAAATGGCTCAGTGATAACGGTTTTAACAATACACCTTTGCATTTCAGCAGGTTCTACCCAACTTACAAACTTGAACAATTGCCTCCTACCCCGGCTGAAGTGCTTAAGAATGCAGTAAAAATTGCATCTGCAGAGGGACTGAAGTATGTCTACACCGGTAATGTTCCCGGCGATGAGGTATCCGATACAAAGTGCCCTTTATGCGGTAACCTGGTTGTAGCCCGGCAAGGCTTTACTGTAACCGCCAATAATTTAAAGGACGGCAAATGCAACAAATGCGGGCATGAAATCAGTGGTATCTGGAATTAAAAATTTATATTTCTGTTTAACCGGGATGAAGAGACCAGAAGCAAAGAAAAGGATTGAAGAGCTCCGAAAGGAGATTGAAGAGCATAATAATAATTATTATGTCCTGAATCATCCTGTCATTACCGATTTTGAATTTGACATTCTGATGAATGAACTTGAAACTCTTGAGAAAAAGTTTCCGGATTTCAGGTCGGATAATTCTCCAACCGGGAAAGTTGGTAGTGACCTTACCAGTGAATTCAGGCAGTATGTCCATGAATATCCAATGCTCTCCCTGGGCAATACCTATAATGAAGAAGAACTCAGGGATTTTAACAGCAGAATTGAAAAATCAACAGGGACACCTGTTGATTATGTATGTGAGCTGAAGTACGATGGTGCCTCAATAAGCATAATCTACAGGAATGGCAGGATATTCCGTGCACTTACCCGTGGCGATGGCACAAAGGGTGATGATGTTACGCTGAATGTCAGGACTATAAAGAGTATACCTGAAAGAGTGGCCGGTGATAACATACCTCCTGAATTTGTGATGAGAGGTGAGATTTTAATGCCCAGAGCTGTCTTTGAAAGGCTCAATGATGAAAGGACAAAAGATGGCCTTCCTCCCTTCGCCAACCCGCGCAATGCAGCTTCCGGAACACTTAAGACCCTAGATCCGAGGATTGTTGAATCAAGAGATCTAGATTGCAATTTTTATTTCCTCTTGTCAGAAGATCTGCCTCATGATACTCATTATGAAAACCTTATGGAAGCCGCAAAGTGGGGATTCAGGGTGCCTGAAAGTGTAAGTCTCTGTAAAAGCTTCAATGAAGTACTTGGATTTATAGATCATTGGGAATCGGAACGCAAAAAACTTCCATTCGACATTGATGGTGTTGTTTTGAAAGTAAATTCACTCCGGATTCAGGAAGAGATCGGCTTCACTGCAAAATCGCCCCGATGGGCGATAGCTTACAAGTACAAGGCTGAGCGGGTATCGACAAAACTATTATCGGTCTCCTTCCAGGTTGGTAGAACAGGAAACATAACCCCTGTGGCAAATCTTGAGCCTGTATATCTTGCCGGAACAACTGTTAAGCGTGCAACTCTCCATAATGAAGATCAGATCGCCATGCTTGACCTTCATCTGAATGATACGGTTTTTGTTGAAAACGGAGGAGAAATAATTCCAAAAATAGTAGGTGTTGACAACACTACCAGAAATGAGAACAGCATTGAAATCAGATTTATTGAATCCTGTCCGGAATGCGGTACTCCCCTGGTAAGAAATGAAGGTGAGGCAAATCATTTCTGTCCAAATTACCTTCACTGTCCTCCACAGATTAAAGGAAGGATTGAACATTTCATCAGCAGGAAAGCCATGGACATTGATGGTCTTGGAGAGGAAACAGTCGATCTCCTTTTCAATAAAAACCTGATAAGGAATTACGCTGATCTGTACGAGTTGAAAACAGAGCAACTTATTCCACTTGAAAGAATGGGAGAGAAATCTGCATCGAATATTTTAAAGAGTATCAGGGATTCTTTGAAAGTCCCTTATAGCCGTGTCCTTTATGCTCTGGGTATCAGACATGTAGGAGAAACCGTCGCCAAAACAATAGCAGCCAGATTCAGGACAATAAATGATCTCTCGTCTGCTTCCACCGATACTCTGACATCGGTATATGAAATAGGTCCAAAAATTGCATCCAGCATAATCTCATTCTTTGCAGATGCAGATAACATTGTTATAATAAACCGGCTTAAATCTTATAGTTTAAGGTTTTCGGCAGAGGAAGAGAACAGTCCTTACAGCGACAAGCTAAAAGGAAAGTCCATTCTTATATCAGGTGTATTTCAAAAGCATTCCCGCGATGAGTACAAGATCATTATCGAAAACCACGGCGGGAAAAACGTCACTTCGCTTTCAGGAAATACCTCTTTTATCCTAGCCGGTGAGAATATGGGACCCTCAAAAAAAGAGAAGGCAGCACAACTGAATGTCATGCTTATCGGAGAAAATGAATTCCTTGCGATGATTGGCGAAGAATAATTTTTTTGCTTTTCCGACTTTAACAAAAAACTGTTAGGTTTGCAATATGGAACTATTAAGAAATACAAGGCTGAAAATCGGGAATTCACTTCTCGCAAAAAAAGTGGCCAGGTTAAAAAGAAAAGTATTTTACGCAAATATTGGCGAGGTTAAAACTATTGGCATCGTATGGGATACTGCGAGAACTGAGGATTTTATATGCCTTTCAAAGTTTTTTCAAAAGATGCACGAAAGAGGCATTGATGTGAAGATCATCGCTTATTTCCCCGGTAAGGAACTGCCTGATCAATATACAGCCCAGAGGTATCTGACCTGTATCAGGAAGAATGAAACCAATTTGTTTTATCTGCCCGTTTCCCATGAAGCAGAGTTTTTTATTAAAAACCGTTTTGATATCCTGATCGATATTAATTTCAGCTCGGAACTTCCGCTTTCATATTTGACATCACTTTCAGCAGCGGGGTTCAAGGTCGGATTGTTTAACTCATACCAGGGGGCTTCGACATTTGATTTAATGATGGAATTAAAGAAGCCTGTCCAGATCGAAAATTATCTTAACGAAATAGTACATTATTTAGAAATGATCAATTCCGGTTCAACCGTTCAAGCTGATAAATAGTCAATTATGAAAATATTCAGAGGAACTGGTGTTGCTATTGTAACACCATTTAAGAGTGATTCAAGTATCGATTTTTCGGCTCTTGGCCGTGTAATAAACCATGTTATAAAAGGTGGCGTTAATTACATTGTTGCAATGGGTACAACCGGTGAAACACCTACTCTCACAAAAGACGAAAAACAGGCAGTCATTTCATATGTCATGGAAACTGTCGATAGCCGCGTACCTGTTGTTATCGGTATTGGAGGAAACAATACCCATGAAGTAATAAACACCATCCGGGAGATGGAGCTTGAAGGAGTTGATGGGATATTATCAGTATCTCCATATTACAACAAGCCAAGCCAGCGCGGAATATTCCAGCATTTCAAAGCAATTGCCAGCTCAAGTCCCCTTCCCGTGATTATTTACAATGTTCCAACCAGAACAAGCAGTAACATCACTTCTGACACATGCCTTGAGCTTGCCCATGAATGTGAAAACAT
>PMIG01000230.1 GCA_003157055.1 Bacteroidales bacterium
TCTGAAGCTTCGTATAAAGCGGCAGGCAGACCAGCCATTCCCAGTTTCCGAAATGGCCAAGAATTGCTACTACATCCTTGCCTTCGTTATACAGCCTGTTGAGCAACTCAGGATTTGTCATTTGCATCCTTTCCATTGTCTCCTTGTTACTCATATGGATCAGCTTGAAGGTCTCTATAAAGAGGTCGCAAAGATGATGGTAATATGCTTTTTCGATTTTAATGATTTCCTTAATATTCTTTTCGGGAAAGGAATTCATGAGGTTGGTACGGACCACCTTTCTCCTGTAGCCCGGAAAGTAATACACAATTGGAAAAATACAGTCAGAGAGAATGTAAAGGACAGGCAAGGGAAGGAAAGTAAGCACCCAGGCAAACCCATATACAATATAAAAACCGATGGCTTCCATTTCCCTTATTGACTAATCCCGCATAAATTTACTCACAATTTCCAGAAATTCAGGAAAAACGAAACGATTGGCTGCAACAATTTCTTGGCCGGTAAGATTCTCTTCTTTTCCTGAAAAATCGCTGACCCTTCCGCCAGCCTCTCTGACGATAATAATGCCTGCAGCCACGTCCCATGGCTTGAGGTCATATTCGTAAAAAGCCTCAAACCTGCCACATGCCACATATGAAAGGTCAACAGAGGCCGATCCGAGTCTCCTGATGCCATGGCTGGCCCTGCAAAAATATGAAAGGCAGCTCATATACTTTTCGAGACGGTTGAAATCGTTATACGGGAATCCGGTAGCAACCAGTGAAGCTGAAACCTTTTTTGCTGATGAAACATTGATCCGGCTTTCATTCAGCCATGCCCCACCGCCTTTCCAGGCAGTAAATGTCTCATCTCCTTCAACTTCATGAACAACTCCGACAACTGGCACATTATCTTTTGTAAGGGCAACACTGATCGCATAAGGATGAAGTCCGTGCACGAAATTTGTGGTTCCATCAAGGGGGTCAATGACCCAGCAGTATTCTGAGCTAATTTTAGAGGATGTTCCTTCCTCGGCTAAGAACCCGGCTTCCGGAAGTATAATTGCCAGTTTCTCTACAAGCATTCTCTCGGATTCCTTATCGACATAACTCACGAAATCATGAAGTCCTTTATTCTCAGTTCTGCTGATATCAAACCCAATAGATTCCCTCTTTATAAACTTTCCTGCCTCCCTGGCTGCTGATTCTATTTTGCTGCAAATATCCTTATAGTCAATCATAATCAATCAATTAGTTCAATTTTCATTTTACCGTTGACCGAAATTCCGGTCAACCTGACTTTTTTTATTTCTCCGGAGAGTGCTGATTGCCAGGGATGTTCAACCCTGATATAATTACCTGTATATCCACTTATCATTCCGGCACTTTTTGCAGGTTCAAAAAGTACACTTGCATTGCATCCGGTGTTTTGAGCAAGAAATGTTTGATGTTTTTGTTTAGAAAGTGAAATCAGTTTTTTACTTCTAGATTCCTTTTCTTCAAATGTTACCTTTCCCGGAAGGGTCGAAGCTACTGTTCCAGGCCGTTCCGAAAATGTGAATACATGAAGGTATGAAATGGGAAGCGAGTTAATGAAATCAAAAGTTTCAGTAAAATCTTCAGCAGATTCTCCCGGGAATCCGACAATTACATCAGCCCCTATACCTGCAGTGGGGATAAGTTCCTTTATAACACTGATCCGGTCGCTGAAAACTTCTCGCTTGTATCTTCTTTTCATCAGACCGAGAATCTTGTTGCTTCCGCTCTGAAGCGGGATATGGAAATGAGGGAGTATCTTGCTGCTTTCAGCAGAGAGCCTGATCAGATCATTTGTCAGCAGGTTCGGTTCAATGGATGATATCCTGTACCTGTATATGCCCTCGACTTTGATAAGCTCGCTGAGGAGGTCGTAAAATATGTCTCCGGTAGATTTGCCAAAGTCCCCGATATTGACTCCAGTCAGGACAATTTCTTTAATTCCTTTTCGGGCAATGGTTTCAGCTTCAATGGTGAGCATTCCGATATCCGGGTTTTTGCTTTTACCCCTTGCCATTGGAATGGTACAGTAGGCACATCCATAGTCACACCCGTCCTGCACTTTAAGGAAGGACCTCGTTCTGTCGCCTACGGAAAATGATCCATTAAACATATCACATGAAGTGAGATCGCACGAATGGACCTCTGCCCTCGCTTTCTTCCCGAAGTTATCGAGATAGGTGGCGATATCAAATTTCTCGTTGATGCCGAGTACAAGGTCGACTCCGGGTATGGCTGATATCTCCTGGGGTTTAAGCTGGGCATAGCATCCAACGACAATTATAAATGCATCAGGAGACAAGTGGATGAACTTTCTTATTGCCTGCCGGCATTTTCTGTCGGCGACATCAGTCACCGAACATGTGTTGATAACATATATGTCGGCTATTTTGGTATTAGGCACTCTCTCAAACTTATCTTCAGGAAAAGATCTGGAGATGGTCGATGTCTCAGCAAAATTCAGCTTGCAGCCAAGAGTGTGAAATGCCACCTTTTTACGGTAATGCTCATTCATCTGCTGTATATGCAACCTATTATAAAGGAATTATTCATAATAATTTGCTTGCAAGCTCTGCAAGGAAGCTTCGTTCTCCCTTAACAAGGTTCACATGCGCGAAGATGTCCTGATTTTTCATCTTATCGGAGAGATAGCTTAACCCGTTCGATGCTGTATCGAGGTAAGGCGAATCTATCTGTTCGATATCGCCTGTGAAGACCATTTTTGTTCCTTCGCCCGCCCGGGTTATAATGGTTTTTATCTCGTGAGGAGTGAGGTTCTGGGCTTCATCGACAATAAAGAATATGCTGGAAAGGCTTCTTCCTCTTATATATGCAAGAGGTGTAATCACAAGCTTTTCTTCCTTCATCATTTCATTTATACGGATGAATTCCGGACTCTGATGACTGAATTTATGTTTGATAACAGTCAGATTATCATAAAGTGGCTGCATATAAGGTTCCATTTTCTCTTTTACATCGCCAGGAAGGAACCCAAGGTCGCGGTTAGCAAGTGGAACGATTGGCCTTGCCAGGAAGATCTGTTTGTATCTTTTATGCTGTGCCAGTGCAGCAGCCAGAGCCAGCAAGGTTTTGCCCGTGCCTGCTTTGCCTGTAAGAGATACAAGTTGTACATCCGGATCAGCGAGGGCCTCCAGAGCAAAGGTCTGCTCAGCATTCCTGGGATCAATGCCGTATGTAGTCTGTTTGATAACCCTGTTGAGAAGCTTTTTTAACGGATTGTAGTGTGCAAGGGCGCTGGATCCATTATTTTTCATTATAAAAAACTGGTGTCCCTTCATTTCCGGGTCAAACTTGAATTCTTCAGCGGGTACCCCTTCAGGTAGTTCATAAAGCTTGCTGATGAGCTCCTGATTCATCCCTTCCATTACCGAAATACCCTTATAGAGGTCGTCGATATTTGCAACCTTATCGTTTTCGTAATCCTGTGCTATGATTCCCAATGACTTAGCCTTCATGCGAAGGTTTATATCCTTGCTTATAAGAACAACTGTTTTGTCTTTATTCGAATTCATGACATTTTCGGCAATTGCTAAAATCCGGTGATCGGGGGTCCTTTCAGAGAATGATTGGCTCACTTTCTCGGAAAAATCCCTTCCGGTTTCAATGTGAAGGTTCCCAAGACCTTCTCCAAGGGGAATATTTGCAGTCAACAACATATCACCGGAAAGCTTGTCGAGCTCCCTCGTGAATTCCCTGGCATGAAAATTTATCTGGTCATTACCCCTTTTGAACTTGTCAAGCTCCTCAAGTACGACAATGGGAATAATCACATCATTTTCCTCAAAATTGTAAATGCATGTATAATCGTGGAGAAGAACATTGGTATCAAGAATAAAAAGTTTCTTGTTATGCTTTTTTTTCATCTTTCAAGTGGTTTAAAATCAGCACATTAAATCATAACCGGAACGCCATTTCAGAATTGGTGAAATTAACCAAAAAAAATAGTATAATTTGCCAACTGTTAATAAAGTCTTTTAATTTGTACAAAATTGTTTTTCTTATGGAACTTTACGAGGGAATAATTTCACGGCGAAGCATTCGCAATTACACTGGCGAGAAAGTTGATGAAGAGATTATCACGTCAATTATCAGAGCCGGCATGTATGCGCCATCAGCCAGGAATAGAAGACCATGGCATTTCATTGTAATTGACGACAGGGGCATAATGAAAAAAATAATGGAGGTTCATCCCTATTCATCGATGCTTGCTGAAGCAAGTCATGCCATTGTTGTATGCGGTGACAAAGAGATGGAGAATGGCCCCGGTTATTACAAGCTTGATTGTTCGGCTGCTTCTCAAAACATGCTGCTGGCTGCTCATTCAAAAGGACTGGGTGCTGTCTGGCTTGGAGTCGAACCAAGAGAAGAGCGAATTAAAGCTGTCAGCAATATTCTCGGACTCCCTTCTTACATTGTCCCGGTCTCAATAATTTCAATCGGAAAACCGAAGAAATACCCATCATCTTTGCCTGAAAGGTTCGA
>PMIG01000276.1 GCA_003157055.1 Bacteroidales bacterium
ATCCTGCTCGGTAAGGCTCCATCCCGAGGTCTGACAATGTGTCCTCAGGGCCAGTGATTTAGGGTTCTTTGGATTAAATCCCCTGACAATCTTCGACCACAGAATTCTGGCGGCTCTCATTTTTGCGATCTCCATAAAATGATTCATCCCGATGGCCCAGAAGAATGAAAGCCTGGGAGCAAAAGTGTCGATATCGAGACCAGCTCTTATACCGGTTCTGAGGTATTCCAGACCGTCAGCAAGAGTATATGCCAGCTCAATGTCGCAGGTAGCCCCTGCTTCCTGCATATGGTAACCTGAAATGCTTATCGAATTGAATTTCGGCATATTTGCGGTCGTATAGGCAAAAATATCTGCAATGATTCTCATTGAGAATTCAGGAGGATAAATATATGTGTTCCTTACCATGAATTCCTTGAGTATATCATTCTGGATTGTTCCGTTGAGTTCCGAAAGCCTGGCTCCCTGTTCAAGGGCCGTGACAATATAAAAAGCCATTACCGGCAGAACAGCTCCGTTCATTGTCATAGATACCGACATTTTATTCAGCGGTATCTTGTCGAACAATAACTTCATATCAAGGATAGAATCAACTGCGACTCCTGCCTTACCAACATCCCCGATAACTCTTTCGTGATCAGAATCGTATCCCCTGTGAGTAGGCAGGTCAAAAGCAACAGAAAGACCAGTCTGTCCGGCAGCCAGATTACGCCTGTAAAAAGCATTTGAATCCTCTGCAGTTGAGAAACCTGCATACTGCCTGATAGTCCAGGGCTGAAAAACATACATTCCTGAATATGGCCCTCTCAGGAATGGCGGGATGCCCGCTGCATATCCAAGATGTTCCATGCCTTCAAGATCATATGTACTATATACACCTTTAATTTTAATACCCTCTGCTGTAACCCATGGTTCGCCATCTTTTTCAGCATTGTCCCTTCCGGGCTGCCCCTCTTTTTCAAATGGGAGAGCATATAAATCATTATAAGTGTACTCCATACTTTTTCTTTCGCGTATCTCTCCTCCGGTTTCGAAAGACAAAGGGATTGCTGTTATTTTCTTCCTGGTTTCATCTTTCAGAACTTCTGCATTTTCATTGATTTTCTGACTGATAAATCCGTCGACCAGGGATTTTAGAAATCCCCCATTTTTTTCTGTTTCAATGAAGAGCTTCCAGGCAGCGCTTGCAATCAGGTCAGTGAGATTCTCGATATAATATGATCCTCCCGCCGGGTCGGCAACTTTATCAAAGTATGATTCTTCTTTCAGTATGAGCTGCTGGTTGCGGGCAATTCTTTCAGAGAATTCGCCAGTCTTCCCTGAGGTTATATCAAACGGCTCGATAGTAAGAGAATCTGTACCTCCGAGAATCGCTGCCATTGCCTCAGTCTCTGTCCTGAGAATATTCATATGCGGATCTGACTGCGACTTATTCAACCTGTTTGTCACACTATGTATCTCCATTCTTGCAGCATCTGTATTTCCAGGAGCATATTTTTGCATGACAGCAGCCCAGATGAGCCGTGCAGCCCTGAGTTTTGCAATTTCCATAAAGTAACCCGAACCGGTTCCGAATGAGAACCTGATCTTTGAAGCCGTTATTTCAGGTTTTATGCCCCTCATATCCAGCCTGGCAATATATTCAGTACCGGCAGAAATTGCGAATGCCAGCTCTGTGACAATCCCGGCACCGGCATTTCTGAATTCTGATGCTTTAATATCTATGACCCGGAAATGATGAAGAGGAAGGGTAAGCCCGGCCGTTTCTGCCAGGTAATCGAGTCCCTTTTCAACAGGGATGCAAAGAGTTCCGTTGTACATAAGCCTGCCAATCGGGTCTGCCTCAACTGCACCTTTTACTTTTCCGGGGGCATATCCGTTTCCCTTTATATAATCCTGAAAAGCTGAAACAATTTCTTTCGCCTTGCCGAATGGGTAAAAATTCAGTTCAACCGTTTCCGGGTTTATCCCATTTAAAAGGATGTCAAAATTCCGGCTGCTGACGGAATCCGGGTTCGAAATAATAAATCCAAGCGAGTCGACACCTTTTGTCAGTAAATCGAGGGCCTTTTTGTTGGATTCCGGATAATCAGTGACAATAATATCCTGGCGGATTCTCCAGTTATTTTCCGTTGTTCTGTTTCCTCTTAAAAATGGAAATGACCCCGGTAACGAATCAATATATTGAAGTTTTTCGTTGTCATCCTGCCTGTAGAATGGCATCACATCAAAACCCTCCCCTGATTTCCAGATCATCTTTGAATTGAAATCGCCTCCCTTCAGATCTGAAGCGATCTTATCTATCCATTCTTTTGTGCTGACAGGTGGAAACTCTCCGAACAACTTCTCCTTTTTCACAATAAAACAAAAATATAATGTAATATATAATATATAATCAGTCAGCCGGATTATTTGCCGGCAAACTCCATCAGGAATGCCTTGATGAAACCGTTAAGATCGCCGTCCAGAACTGCCTGTACATTCCCTGTCTCATATCCTGTGCGCAGATCCTTCACCATTTTGTAAGGCTGAAGCACATATGATCTGATCTGGGAGCCCCATTCAATTCTTTTCTTTTCACCCTCGATCTTAGCCTGCTCATCCATACGTTTCCTCAGTTCAATTTCGTATAATTGAGACTTCAGGATCTTCATGGCATTTTCCTTATTGTTAAGCTGAGACCTGGTTTCCTGGTTTTCGATAACAAGGCCTGAAGGATGATGCCTAAGCCTTACTGCTGTTTCAACCTTATTGACATTCTGACCGCCTGCTCCGCTTGACCGGAACGTATCCCAGGTGATATCGGAAGGGTTGATCTCTATTTCGATATTGTCGTCAATGAGTGGAGATACGAAAACAGAGGCAAAGGTTGTCTGCCTCTTGCCCTGGGAATTGAAGGGTGAAATCCGGACGAGACGATGAACACCATTTTCGCTTTTCAGGTATCCGTAAGCCTGTTCGCCTTCAATTTCGATGGTCACTGATTTTATTCCGACCTCATCGCCGGGCTGAAAATCGAGTTCCTTTGTTTTATAATTATTCCTTTCGGCCCATCGCAGATACATCCTGAGAAGCATTGCGGCCCAGTCGTTGCTTTCGGTACCACCTGCTCCTGAATTGATTTTCAGTATCGCACCAAGCTGATCCTCATCCTTGCGCAGCATGTTCCTGACCTCAAGGTTCTCGACCATCTTCAGACAGCTGTTGTACTGGGAATCGAGGTCCTGTTCGGTTGCTTCTCCTTCGCGGAAAAAATCATTTATAACTGTAAGATCGTCTATTGCGGTTGAGACCCTGTCATAATCTGTAGTCCAGCTCTTTAGCAGGGAAATGTTCCTGAGAAGCTCTTCGGCCTGCTTTGGGTCGTTCCAGAAATCCGGCTGCCTTGATATCTCCTCCTTCTCCTGTACCTGGTTCAGCTTGCCTTCAATGTCAAAGATACCTCCTCAA
>PMIG01000321.1 GCA_003157055.1 Bacteroidales bacterium
GGTACTTTTACAGGAGGTCTGAATATTGCAATGAAAAACAGAAATGCCATTCTTTCCTATCAGGCTTTGCCGGGTGCACCATTCAGCCTGAGCCATAATACAGTCACTTGTTTTTTAGAAGACAGCTCCGGTCAAACATGGGTTGGAACAGATGGCGGAGGATTGAATCTCTTTAATGAGCAGACTAATCGCTTTTCGCGATTCACCATGGAAAACTCCAATATAAGCAGCAATGTGATCCTTAGCATACTGCAAAATAAAAATGATCAGATCTGGTTCGGAACCTGGGCCGGCGGACTTGTTCATTTTGACAGCAAAAATAAGTTATTTACATCTTTTACAACTAAAAACAGTGGAATTAAGGATGACAATATTTACGCAGTTGCTGAAGGCGATAATGATGATTTGTGGCTGGGAAGCTTCTCTCACGGCTTAATTCATTACCAGATCAAAGAGAATAAATTTACTCACTATACACCAGCCAATAGCGGGTTAGCCAACAAGATGATAATTAAAATTGAAAAATATTCCAAAGGTCGTTATGTATTGGGTTCTACTAACTGTTTCCAGATTTTTTCCCCGGAGGAGGCCCGGTTTGTGACTTACTTTCATGATCCAATCAATACAAACAGTCTGAGTTATCCTACAACAACTGATATTCTTGCTGAAAGCGATTCGTGCGTCTGGATCGGCACACACTTTGGACTAAACCGGTTTAACCCCGTTAACGGTTCTTTTAAACGTTATTTCGAAAAAGACGGTTTACCCAGTGATGTTATAAAGGGTCTTGTTTCGGATAAGTCAGGAGTTCTCTGGGTGACTACAAACAAGGGTGTTTCCAAGTTTGATTATAAGCAGGGAGTATTTGATAATTTTACTAAAGACGATGGTTTGCAGAGCAATGAATTTTCTGAGAGAAGCATTCTGAAAACAAAATATGGTGCACTTTTTATGGGAGGAACAAGAGGATTCAGTATAGTCTTTCCTGAAAAAATCAGTAAAAACTTAAGGGTCCCGGATATTTTAATAACTGATCTTCAGGTTTTTAATAAAAGCATTAAACCCGGAATTAAAAACTCACCATTAATCAAAAACATTACTGAAACAAAGGAGCTGACTTTCCCATTTAATCAATCTGTGATCACATTTTATTTTGCCATTATGGATTTTACAGCACCCGGCAAAAATCAATACTCATATATTATGGAGGGGTTTGATAAAAACTGGATTAATTCCGGTAACAAGAGGGAAGCGACATATACAAACCTAAATCCCGGCCATTATATATTTCGTGTAAGAGGTTCAAATAATGACCGCGTATGGAACAAAACAGGAACATCGATTCAAATTACCGTTCTGCACCCCTGGTGGGGAACATGGTGGTTTAAGATGATTGCTGTTTTTGTAATAATTTTTATGTTGATTTCCATTTATATTTCGAGGGTGCAGAACCTTAATAAACAGAAAACATTACTTGAAAAACTTGTTGCTGTAAAAACAAAAGAATTGTTTGAACTCAATGCTTCAAAGGATAAATTCTTTTCTATAATTGCTCATGATCTTAAGAACCCATTCAGCACTATTATCGGTTTTAGCGAAATGCAGAAAGATGCCATAGCTTCTGGTGATATTTCTTCTGTAAATCAGTATGCCGGATTGATAAACAATTCTGCTATTCAGACATTACAATTGCTCGAAAACCTTCTGCAATGGGCAAATTCACAGCGCGGGAAAATAACATTTAACCCTGTTCCGGTTTCATTAAGTGAGCTTCTAAATGAAGAATCCGGCATGTTGAATGATATGGCATCGAGGAAAGGCATTAAACTTAAGAGCGCACTAAGTATAGATTTAACGATTACGGCAGACAGGAACATGATCAAAACTATATTAAGAAACCTGATATCGAATGCCATAAAATATACTCATAAGAATGGTAAAGTGGAAGTAAAAGCCATCTTAAAAGACTCCCGGGCAGAAATCTCAGTATCTGATAACGGAATAGGGATGACTAAAGAAACAATGTCAAAGCTTTTCAGAATTGATGCAAACCTGTTTACCCCGGGTACTGAAAATGAAAAGGGTACCGGACTTGGATTGCTGCTATGCAAGGAGTTTGTCGAAAAGCATGGCGGGAAGATATGGGTCGAAAGTGAATTGGGGAAAGGAAGTGTCTTCAGCTTCAGCCTTCCCAGATAAACCATTTACCACAATTGAATATCCTTTATTAACTTTTTAAAATAACTATTTTTAAACCTCGTTGTATTATAGTCTGGGGTTAACCAAATTACTAATGAACCTGAAAAAGTTATGAGTCAGTCAAAATTCAGATTTGCATTGATAGCTGCATTAATTATATTCAGTACTATCAGGGGAATCAGTCAGACTATCTTCCCTGATGTACTTGTTAAAGGAACTATCCAGGAACAAATGAACTTCCTTGAAGAGAAAACAAGGATATATGAGGATTATCGGGCAATTCGTGAGGATATGTTCCAGGGAATAAAGAAAAATGCAATTGACTCACTAACAAAAGCGAAAAGCAGGATTTCGGGATTTGTAAAACTCACCGGCAGTCTTAACGTCAGGATTGATTCTCTCAACAGCAACCTGAAAATCACAAAGGAAGAGCTTAAAGAGATATCCAGGACAAAGAACAGCATCAGTGTCTTTGGAATTAAGATTGATAAAGCCTTGTATAACAATATAATGTGGTTAATAGTAGCTGGCCTGGCTTTCGTTCTTGTTATCGGCTTTCTTACATTTAAACGGAACCGGACGATCACTGTTAATACCAAAAAAGAACTTAAGGAGCTCAACGAAGAGTTCGAGGCATACCGGAAAAAAACTCGCCTGGACCGTGAAAAGATGAGCATGGACCACTTTAAAGAGGTCCAAAAATTAAAGGGATTATGAGGAGATAGATAAAAAGGGAGATAAAAAGGAATTGATCCACGCTTACTCTCCCCTTTCAGAATCTTATTCTATTTCAAACCAGCGAGGCAAATGATCTTGTTAAGCATTTTTAAATGCCTTCTTGCCTGCAAATTCTGAAGCACTGCCTAATTTGTGCTCTATTCTCATCAGCTGATTGAATTTCTCAACCCGCTCACCCCTGCAACCGCTACCGGTCTTCAGGTGGCCTGCATTGACTGCCACGGTCAGATCAGCAATAAAGCTGTCGACTGTTTCACCACTGCGGTGAGAAACAAAGCAGTTATATGAATTCTTATATGCCAGTTCAATAGTCTCCAGAGTTTCGGTAACTGTACCAATCTGATTCAGCTTTATCAGGACAGCATTGGCAACGCCCTTCTTAATTCCTTCAGTAAGAATTGCTTTATTGGTGCAGAATAAATCATCACCAACAATTTCAATCTTCTTACCTAGAGTCTTAGTCATGTTATGCCAGCCATCCCAGTCGTTTTCTGCCATACCATCCTCAATCAAAACTATCGGATATTGATTAACCCAGCTTTCCCAAAGTTTTACCATTTCGTCGCTGGTAAGAAATTTTCCTGTGCTTTTAAATAATTTGTACTTCCCGTCTTCCCACAATTCACTGGCAGCCGGGTCGAGGCAAATACTGACTTCTTCACCTGCTTTATATCCCGATTTCCCAATTGCTTCAAGAATTACTTCAACGGCTTCATCATTCGATTTCAGGTCTGGGGCAAAACCACCCTCGTCGCCAACTCCCGTGCTATATCCTTTTGATTTAAGCACTGACTTTAGGCTATGGAAAACTTCAATACCCATGCGGATAGCTTCAGTAAAAGTTTTTGCACCGTGGGGAGCAATCATGAATTCCTGAAAATCGACATTATTGTCAGCGTGTTTCCCACCATTGATAATATTCATACAGGGAACAGGCAGCAAATGTGCATTGCTCCCACCCAGATAATTGTAAAGCGGAACATTAGCGCTCATTGCTTCTGCACGGGCATATGCCATCGATACACCAAGAATGGCATTTGCACCAAGCTTCGATTTATTTGGCGTGCCATCAAGATCAATCATTGTATAATCCAGCTCACGCTGACTGACGAAGCATTTACCAATAATTTCCTTAGCGATAATCCTGTTGACGTTTTCAACGGCTTTTAAAACGCCTTTCCCGCTATACCGTTTCTTGTCGCCATCCCGCAATTCGCATGCTTCACGCTCACCAGTCGAAGCACCGCTGGGCACACCTGCCCTGGCTTCGGTTCCGTCTTCAAGGGTTAAACTGACCTCAACCGTCGGGTTTCCGCGGGAGTCGAGAATTTCCAATGCCTGTAGATCAATAATTTCCATTGTGCTTAATTTAAAATGATTAATAATTTATCTTGTTTTTGATTGTATGAAAGTGACATTTTATCTATCATAGGAATCTCCCATTAATTGTTAAAATTAGCAGGAGTTATCAGCCTTTTGGGCGGTTAATGGCTAACTCCATCACCCGAAACAAAAGTAATAATTATTTACAGATTATTATGAAGGAAGGACTTTTGGTAATATCGCAGGTATTTATACATTTAATCGGACATCTCCGGGGCCGTAAGACAGGATATTAAAATAATCTTTACATAGTCTCCTCTCCCTTGAAGACTTTTGAATTATAGTTCATTTCAAGATGACCCTCCCATGTAAGCTTTCCGGGCCCAAGTCCTGTTATTGTCGCCTCGGCCTGATTGGCTGAATTGACAGTCATAAAAATATCGTAGTTTCCAATATTGGTAAGCATGTTGAAGTGAATTGTGTAATAAAGCTTCTTTGGATTTTTGGTTATCTCCCACGACCCGATACTTCCTTCTGCAGTCGTGCCGCCGACTCCATTATATCCTATTCCATAGTTTGACCCGGTTTGAAGGATGCCATCTGTTTTATTTACTTTAATAAAATTCAGATTCGAAGGAACAGAAACCCTTTGGCCATATCTATCCTGCAGAAAATCTGCTTCAAGAACAAATGTTTTCGAATTCAGCAAAGTATCAAGCACATAGTAATTTGCAACTGATTGGGCTTTTCTTGCCTCTTTACGTTCCTGACGACTTAATTTCTGGCTTTGGGAGAATCCATTAATTGAAATCCCGAGGAACCCAATTACAAAAAAGAGGCTTAACCTGACATCCATTTTCATTGTTTTCATGACCCCTGATTCTAGTTAAATACTATTACTCAAAAAATATACCATACTTATAATTAATGGCATCAGATACAAATATTTAACAAAATATTAAGGATATGGTTCATTTCAGGATGGGAAAGGTCAGGTCGGTCTCAGCTTTATGTGCATGCCCAGCCCTGAGCTCGATTCCGAGCAATCCGGTCTTTTCGCTATTAGTAATAGCCTTTGGTTTTAATCAAATTGTTTTAAGCAGGATATATATTCCAATTATATTTTAATCTTTTTAATTTACAGCATTTTAGTCGGATCGTTTAACTTTCCCATTATATAATTTGTTAAAGTATATTAAAGGATTGCTATGTAAAATATAGCTTTCAGAATAGTTTCTTTTCATTATTTTTAACTTCACAAAAAAGGAAGATGACCCACTTTCCAAAAGCTAATAATATCATAGTCTCTTCGCTTTTCGTCCTTCTATGTTCTGAACTTAACGGGCAGAAAGTTGAATTTAATGGTCAGATTGCAGGCTGGGGAACGGTTAACTCTTCACCGGCATTTCAGACCGGGGTCAGGTTTATTCCCAAACTTACCTGGGAAATCCCGGCAGGGAAAAAGTTTAAATTTGACGGAGAGCTTTCAGCAGATACCTATGTTAGCTATTTGCATCCTCATGATTCTACGGCTACAGTAGACTTAAGCGCTGATCTGTATAGGTTCTGGTTAAGGTTTTCCGGTGAAAGGTTCGAGATAAGGGCCGGATTACAGAAGATCAACTTCGGATCGGCCTCCATGCTGCGCCCCCTTATGTGGTTCGACAGGATCGATCCTCGCGACCCGCTCAGGCTGACAAAAGGCGTTTATGGGATCCAGGGAAAGTATTTCTTTAAGAACAATGCAAATATCTGGCTATGGATTCTTTATGGTAATAAAAATACTAAAGGATGGGAAACAATTCCTTCAGAATACAAAAGACCTGAAACGGGAGGCCGTATTCAACTGCCCATTCCGCGTGGAGAGATGGCCTTCAGCTATCATAACCGTGAGGCGGAATTTCCTTCCACATGGCAGCCACCGGTGACAGGAAGCAGAACTTTCACTGAAGAGCGGTTCGGTTATGATATAAAGGTTGACCTGGGGGTCGGAATATGGCTCGAGAGCGCCATTACTCATCAGAAGCAGGATGAGATATCACCATTCACCAGAGCAGCGACAATTGGAGCCGATTACACTTTCGGGATCATCAACGGACTTAACATAACAGCCGAACAGATGTTCTACACTTCTTCCGACAAGGCTTTTTCAAAGGGAGAGAATTTATCATTTACGGGATTATCAGCAGGATTTCCGCTTTCGATCATCACCAGGATCAACGGCATTGTTTTTTATGACTGGAAAAACAAGGGATTGTACAGATTTGCCAATTTATCATTTACATTTGATAAACTGGCTTTGAATATTATAGGGTTCTGGAATCCGGAAAAATTCAGCCTGTTCAATTATGGCACAGGGCCGAATTTATTTGCAGGATTTGGAGGACAGGTAATGGTGGTATACAATTATTGAAAGATAAAAGATAAAAGTCACAAGATAAAAGGGAAAAGGAGTAGGCAATAGGCAATAGGCAATAGTAAAAAGTGAAACAAATAATATTTAATATAAATGGAGAATTCTGAAATCATTTCTGTGCGTGATCTGACGAAGAGATTCCCGATGGGGTTAAGTGAATTCACGGCACTTAGAGGGATAAGCCTTGAGTTCTCGAGAGGTGAGTTTTCAGGGGTTGTTGGTCCTTCAGGGTCGGGTAAGACTACTCTTCTGAATATAATTGGGCTGCTTGATAACCCTACCGACGGTGATGTTATTATCCTTGGGAATCCGAGTAAAAATCTATCAGTAAAGGAAGCTGCGATGATCAGGAGAAAACATATGGGTTTCATCTTCCAGACCTATAACCTGCTTCCGGTTTATACGGTATTTGAGAACGTGGAATTTCCGCTTCTTCTTCTCAGCATGAGCACCGGTGAAAGGAAGAAGGCAGTCCTTGAAGCACTTGCATGGGTCGGTCTGTCGGACAAGGAAAAATCGAAGCCTGCCCAGCTTTCCGGCGGAGAATGCCAAAGGGTTGCTATTGCCCGTGCAATGGTCAAGCGCCCGGAAATTGTTCTGGCTGATGAGCCGACGGCGAACCTTGATGCTGATAATTCACACCATATCCTTCAGACAATGGAAAAGCTGAACAAAGAGCTTCATACAACATTTATATTTGCTACGCACGACGAGAAAGTCATAAGCTACCTGCGACGAAAAATTACACTCGTTGATGGCAAAGTTTCACATGATGATGTATTGAAACCATAATACTGATAAACTATGCTCGCATATAAACTGGCATATAAAAATCTGTTAGGCGCAGGCCTGAGGACATGGCTGAACGTATTTGTCCTCTCCCTCTCGCTTGTCCTTCTTGTCATGGCCTGGGGAATTCTTGAAGGATGGAACATTCAGGCAAAAAAAGACATGAAGGAATGGGAAGTGGGTGGTGGAGAATACTGGCATGAGCTGTATGACCCGCTCGATCCCATGTCATTTAAGGATGGCCAGGGAATGATCCCCCCTGAGATAGAGAAGCTCTACAATTCAGGAGAGGCCGTCCCTGTGCTTGTCTCCCAGGCTACAGTATATCCTGAAGGCAGAATGAGAAATATATTGCTTAAAGGGATCGACCCTTCGCAGCAAATTGTTAAAATGCCGGCATCCCTTATGAATGGAGATACTACCGTTATAAATGCCATTATCGGTATAAGAATGGCAAAAGCGACAAAACTTTCAGAGAATGACAGAGTTACAATAAGGTGGAGAGACGCCAATGGGACTTTTGATGCTTCGGAGATCAGGATAGCAGGTATTTTTCATTCAAATGTAGCTACTATCGACAACAACCAGATATGGCTGCCCCTGGACAGGCTGCAGAAGATGACCAGTATGAAAGGCCATGCTTCATATATAATTCTAAAACGAGGTTTAATGTCTGCGCCAACAATACCAGGATGGATACATAAAGGGTATGATGTTCTTTTCGCTGATTTTAATACAATAATAAAGACCAAGCATATTGCCAGCTCCACCGTTTACCTGATCCTCCTTTCACTGGCCCTGCTGGCGGTGTTCGATACCCAGGTGCTTTCGATCTTCAGGAGAGAAAAAGAAATAGGAACATATATAGCTCTTGGTATGACACGCTGGCAGGTTGTTTGGCTATTCACTGTCGAGGGAGCGATGCATTCCGTTCTCGCAGTCATCGCCGGAGCGATATGGGGAACTCCCCTGTTATATCTACTTTCAAAATACGGCTTAGCAATGCCGAAAGGCACAGAGGGTTATGGATTTACCCTGGCCGAAAAAATATACCCGGTCTATGGAGCCGAAACAATCATAATAATGTCAGTCATTGTTATGGCAGCAACCGCAATAGTGAGTTATATTCCCTCGAGGAAAATTGCGAAAATGAAACCTACAGAAGCTTTAAGGGGAAAAGTACAATGATAAGATTTCTGATCAAAGGATTATTAAGGGACAGTCACAGGAGCAGGCTGCCACTGATTGTCGTTGCCTTCGGTGTAATGCTGACTATCCTTCTTACTACCTGGATCACAGGCATACTGGGTGATTCGATTAACCTGAATGCGAAGCTGGCCACTGGTCATCTCAAGGTTATAACCAGGGCTTACCAGGAGAACATGGATCAGCTTCCTGTCGACCTGGCACTAACGGGAACTTCCGGGCTCATCAAGAGCCTGCGAACCGATTTTCCTGCGGTTTCATGGGTGGAAAGGATTGAATTCGGCGGACTTCTTGATTTACCAGATGAGAACAACGAGACTAAAAGCCAGGGACCGTTTGCAGGAATTGCAATCGATATGTTCAATATAGATTCCGGCGAGAAAGAGAGGCTAAACCTTAAAAAAATACTCGTTGATGGCAAGTTACCTTCCTCATCAGGTGAATTACTGGTAAGCAGTTCATTTGCCCAGAAACTCGGAATAAAGATACGGGATAAGGTGACCTTTATCGGATCTACCATGTTCGGTGAAATGGCTATCAATAATTATACTGTCGCCGGTACTATACGCTACGGGATCTCTTCACTCGACAAAGGATCAATAATAATGGATATATCTGATGCCAGGAATGCGCTCGACATGGAAGATGCCTGCAACGAGATACTGGGATTCACCGGCACCGATTATTATGATGATGCCAAAGCGACTGAGGTAATGACATCCTTCAATAAAAAGCATCTGGAAAATAAAGATCAGTTTGCCCCGGTGATGCTCAGGCTTCGCGACCAGAACGATCTTGGAACTCTCATCGATCTTATGAACGGGGTAGTCGGATTAATAAGCTTTATCTTCATCCTGGCAATGTCTGTAGTTCTCTGGAATGCTGCACTGATAGGAGGTTTGAGAAGGTATGGAGAAGTTGGTCTCAGGCTGGCAATCGGAGAGGAAAAAGGCCATATCTACCGGTCGTTGATCGCAGAATCGCTGATAATTGGAATAGCCGGATCATTTTTAGGAACAGCCGTGGGTTTAAGTATTTCTTACCTGGTTCAGCAGAAAGGGATAGATCTAAGCAAGCTGATGGAGAGTGCGACGATGATCATGCCAGGGGTTTTCAGGACAAAGATCACACCAGCATCCTGGTATATAGGTTTTATCCCGGGGATCCTCGCCACCGTTCTTGGCACAGCGCTTGCGGGTATCGGGATTTACAGGAGACAGACCGCCTCACTTTTCAAGGAACTTCAATCATAATCATAAATCTTACAAAATGAATAAATTAATCTTCATCATACTAAGCTCTATTGCTATCCAGGCTTCATCACAACCATCAGGTAAGGATATATTGAATCTTATTGATAAGAATCTCAATGCCAAAACCCGTATACTGACAGCAAAAATGGTAATAAGCGGTGCAAGGGGAAGCAGAACCATTGAATTCAATTCTTGGGCTGAGGGTGAGAAGAAAGCTTATACTGAATATACCAGTCCT
>PMIG01000323.1 GCA_003157055.1 Bacteroidales bacterium
TCAGCCTGCGACTCCTTTATCTGCCTTATCGTGTTCTCGATCATCCTGTTGGATTCTTTCAGAAGGTTCTGGGCTTCATCTTTCGCTTTTGTGATTATCTCCTTTCTAAGCGATTTTGCACCTGAGAGCTCTTTTTCATATTCCTCTATCAGTTCCTCAAGTCTTTTTTCGTGCTGCCTGATGTTCATCCTTTTCGTTTCCCAGTATCTTTTATCGCGGGCAATATCCTTGAGATTTCTGTCATAATTGATATTCTTCACTCCTGCCTTGCCAGAGGCTTCATTAAGTATCTCTTCCGGCAGACCGATCTTCCTTGCAATCTCAAATGCAAATGAGCTTCCCGGCTTACCTGTATAAAGCTGGAAAAGAGGCTGCAGAAGGTGATTATCGAACGCCATTGCTCCATTTATTACTCCATCGGTCAGCGAAGCAAAATGTTTCAGGTTTGTGTAATGTGTTGTCAGTACTCCAAATACTCCTTTCCTGTTTAGCTCTCCAAGAATGGCTTCAGCTATAGCTCCTCCAAGCATTGGCTCGGTTCCTGTTCCGAATTCATCAATAAGAATAAGGCTTTTGCTATTTCCGTTTTTCAGGAAGTTCTTCATGCTGATAAGATGGGAACTGTATGTACTAAGATCGTTTTCGATACTTTGTTCATCGCCGATATCTATCAGTATATCTTTGAATACACCGCATTCGGAACCCTCCTCCACGGGTATCGGAAGTCCGCACTGCAGCATATACTGAAGGAGTCCGACAGTTTTAAGACAAACCGATTTACCTCCGGCATTCGGCCCGGAGATAACAAGTATCCTGTTTTTATCATCAAGCTGTATATCAAGCGGTATAACTTTCCTTCCTGGTATTTTCTCAAATGTCAGCATAAGCAACGGGTGCACAGCCTTCTTCCAGGCAATAAAGGGTTTTTCAATTATCACGGGCCTTATAGATTTCAGGTGATTCCCAAGCAGTGCCTTTGACCTGATGAAATCTATCTCTCCCAGGAATATATTGGACTCCAGAAGATCATCTATATAAGGCCTTATATTATCGGCAAATGCTGTTAATATTTTAACAATCTCCCTCTTTTCCTCGTATTCAAGCTCGACCAGGTCATTGTTAATTTCGACTATCTCCTCAGGCTCTATGAAGACAGTTTTTCCCGTGGCTGACTGATCGTGTATAAGACCTTTTATCCTGCGCTTGTCATAGGCACTGACAGGTATAACACCTCTCCCGTTCCTGACTGATGCTGTAACATCCGTATCGATTATCCCGTCAGCCTGTGCCTGCTTAAGTATCGAGTTAAGTCGTTTCGAAGCCTGCATGGTTTTGGAAGCCATATCAGACCTGATTTCCTTAAGGTGTGGAGAAGCATTATCCTTGATTGCCCCGTGCCTGTCGATTATCCTGTCGATCGCATCAAGCACATATGGATAAGTCTTTACGGAACCGCACATTTTTCTCAAAACAGGGTATTCTGTTTCATTCTTGTTTCTGAAGAAATTGAGTATTGATTTAATTGTCTCGAGTGAGCGCTTCAGGTCAAAGATCTCTCTCACCTCCGGGAATGTGCCTTCAATCCTGATCTTGTTAAGACAGTCAGAAATGCTGAAATAATTATCGGAGGGAAAATTCTCCTCAAACCTCAGCAAGTTCTGGAATTCTGATGTAGCCGAAATATCTTTGATAATTGACTCAGTATTGTCTGAAAACCTTATTGAGCCAGCATTCTCGATTCCCATGGGGCTAAGGCATCGCTCCCTGAGCAGGTCCCGGATCCGGTCAAAGCCGATCTTGGATTCAAAATTGGCAGGATAAATCATAATAAAGACAAAAGACAAAAGACAAAAGTAAAAAGATAAAAGTAAGTCAGGAATCCTCTCCTATTTTTGTTCCACATCCTTCATCGAAAGCTGAATGCGCTTCCTCTCCAGGTCGACTGAAAGTACTCTGACCATCACATGCTGATTAAGCTTCACAACCGATGAAGGATCCTGAACATATGTCTTGCTGAGGTTCGAAATATGGACCAGTCCGTCCTGCTTGATTCCGATATCGACGAATGCGCCGAATTTTGTAACATTTGTTACAATTCCCGGAACAACCATTCCCTCTGCCAGGTCTTCCATCTGATGAACGTCGGCAAACCTGAACTCTTTAATCTTTGACCTTGGATCGCGGCCTGGTTTTGCCAGCTCATCCATAATATCTTTTAAGGTTGGCAGCCCTGTAACAGGAGTAATATACTTCTCGAGATTAATCTCTTTCCTTTTTGTTTCGTTTTCCATCAGCTCCTTCAGATCGCAACCGGTGTCGTGCGACATTTTCTCTACCACATGATAGCTTTCGGGATGAACTGCGCTTCTGTCGAGAGGGTTCTCAGCATTACTGATGCGAAGGAATCCTGCGCTCTGCTCAAAGGCTTTTGGACCCATGCGCTTAACTTTTAAAAGTTCTTTCCGTGATTTGAATGGTCCGTTTTCAGTTCTGTAGTCTATTATGTTTTGAGCAAGCTGCGGACCAAGTCCGGAGACATACCTGAGAAGATGGCTGCTTGCAGTATTGACCTCAACGCCGACAGCGTTCACGCAGCTCATCACTACCTCATCGAGCGCACCCTGGAGCTTTTGCTGATCTACATCATGCTGATACTGCCCCACCCCTATTGATTTAGGATCAATTTTCACCAGCTCGGCAAGCGGATCCATAAGCCTTCGTCCAATTGATACGGCACCGCGGACAGTGACATCATAATCCGGAAATTCGTCCCTCGCGACCTTTGAGGCTGAATAAATTGAAGCCCCTGCTTCACTTACAACGAATACCTGAATATCATTTTCAAATTTGACCCATTTTATAAAATCTTCTGTCTCGCGGCTGGCAGTTCCGTTCCCTATGGCAATAGCTTCTATCTTGTAAGCATTTACGAGTGACAGGATCTTCTTTATTGAAAGTGCAGTCTGATTCTGTGGCGGATGGGGATAAATAGCTTCATTATGAATAAGGTTTCCCTGCTTGTCGAGGCATACAATCTTGCAGCCAGTACGGAAACCGGGGTCAATGGCAAGGACATTCTTTTCGCCAAGAGGTGAAGCAAGAAGAAGCTGTCTGAGGTTGTCGACAAATACTTTTATCGCCTCTACGTCAGCCTTCTCCTTTGAAATGTTCCTGAATTCAGTCTCCATCGATGAAGATAGAAGCCTTTTCCAGCTTTCTCTGACAGCACCTTCAACCAATTTAGATGATTCATTTTTTGCATTAACAAAAAGCCCGTTGAGCAGATCTATTGCATTGTCCTCCTGCGGCTCTATCGAAAGCTTCAGAAATCCCTCTTCCTCTCCTCTCCTCATTGCCAGCAGGCGATGAGACGGGCATTTTTTCAAAGGCTCCGACCACTCATAATAATCGCTGAATTTAATGCCTTCTGCTTCCTTACCCTTAACTACTTTCGAATAAATGACCGCCTCCTTGTCAAACAGACAACGCAATTTTTTTCTGGATACCTCATCTTCACTTATCCATTCAGCAATAATATCGCATGCTCCGGCAAGAGCCTCTTCAATATCAGTGACAGCATCGTTGAGAAATTCCTCTGCCTTATGTGAGGGGTCCGCCTCCTGCTGTTTGAAAATAATTTCAGCAAGTGGTTCGAGCCCTTTTTCCCTGGCAATTGTTGCTCTTGTCCTGCGTTTTGGCCGGTAAGGCAGATATAAATCTTCCAGTTCGGCCATGGTATCAGCCGCTTTAATCTTTTTAAGAAGTTCAGGTGTCATCTTCTCCTGCTCTTCAATAGATTTTATCACACTCTCCTTCCTGGTGTCGAGATCCTTGAGTCTTTCATATTCGTCCTTGATATGCATCAGTTTAACCTCATCGAGGCTTCCTGTCATTTCCTTCCTGTATCTGCTTACAAATGGGATTGTAGCTCCGTCATCAAACAGTCTGATCGTATTCTCAACCTGCCAATCATGGAGACCAAGCTTTTTCGAAATAAGCTCAATATTTTTATTTGCTCCCATCGTTCAACTTTTCAACTATTCAACCTTACAAACTTTATGATTACTCAACATAAATTACCAGACCCTTCAGATACTCGCTTTCCGGATGATAAATATTCACCGGGTGATCGACAGGCTGTCCTATCTGATGCATTATTTTCACCCTGCGACCTGTATTGGCTGCAGCTGCAAAGACCGACTTCCTGAAATTCTCCTTTGTCACAACCTGTGAACAGGAAAATGTAAAAATTATACCTCTTGGTTTAATCTGTTCTATAGCCTTAATATTCAACCTTTTGTATCCCTGAAGTGCATTTGCCAGCACATTCTGGTGTTTGGCGAAAGCAGGCGGATCGAGAATTATAAGGTCGTAGATGTCTTTGATATCGTTGAGAAAATCAAATGCATCTACCTTGAATGACTCATGCCTCGGATCATCTCCATAATTCAACTTAATATTTTCATTCGCCATATCTATTGCTGATGCCGAGCTGTCGACAGTATGAACAAGCCTTGCATTTTTCATGGCATATACTGAAAAGCCTCCGGTATACCCAAACATGTTGAGAACGCTTCGTCCGTTGGTATATTCGCCCAGAAGTTTCCGGTTTTCGCGCTGGTCGATAAAGAAGCCTGTCTTCTGGCCAGTGGTCCAGTCGATCCTGAATTTGAATCCGTTTTCAGTGACAACCACTGGATCAGAATTGCCGAACAGGAATTCATTTACAGCTGAAATCCCAGACATATGGGGAATTGTGCCTTCGCTCTTGTCATATACAGCGGTGATCTTGTCTCCCAGAAGCTCTTTAAGGATTGCTGCAAACTCTTTTCTGAGCCTGAACATTCCCACTGAATGTGTCTGCATGACAGCCACACCGTTATAATAATCAATGATCAGACCCGGAAGGTCATCTCCCTCAGCATAGATCAACCGGAAAACATTTGTTCCGGGATCATTTAAAAGCCCAACTGATTCCCTGTAGCTTATTGCTTTCCTGAACCTATCCCTGAAAAAATCAATATCAGGTTCAACCTTTGTGAAAGAGAGTATCCGAACTGCAATGGAACCNNCCTTCGACAGGTGTCCCATAAATTTTCTTAATTGCTCCGGAGAATATCCATGGATGGTATCTCCTGGGTGACTGGTCTTTGCCGGATTTAAGGACTATTTTAACTCTTTCCACTTATATTTTATATTGTTATCAACAGATTATATATAATTACCTTTTACCCCCTTTCTTATTTCCCCCAAGGGGGAAATGATTTTACTCCTTCCCCTCTGGGGGAAGGCCGGGAAGGGGGTAATTATTATTCTTTGTCAATTTCTTATATATCTCATAACAGACCCATGCATCTGTTGCGGCGTAAACCTGCTGAGGTTCGCTAAGAACTTCAGCTTCCCAATCAGTGACCTGCTGTCTTTTTGAGATACGGAAGCCAAGTATGATGGCAGTCAGCTTCTTCAATCCTGAACTCTGAATTCCAAAATTCCTGACAAAGCTCTGAAGGTCGATAAATCCTTCCGGATTAAATTTCCTGACGTTTCTCAGGAACTTTATATCATCATGGACTGCCACTCCCGCCTTTGTTATTTCAGGATTGGCAAGCAGCCTTGCCAGTTCAGGAGGAATTCCTATCCTGTTTATTCTGAAGAGGTAGGCTTTATTCCGGGTCGCCAGCTGAATGAGAGACACCTTGTTTTTATGACCCTTCCTGAAATTAGGCCGGGTTTCAGTGTCAAAACCCAGGAGTTTCTCTTTCTTCAGGAGGGGTATGACTTTGCCGAAAGTCTTAATGTCGTCAATAATAACTATTTCACCTTTAAACCAGGATAACTCATAATTCTGTATCTCCTCAACCGTAATATTCTCCAGGTATCCGCTATTTTCCATCACTCCCGTAATCTTTTTGTCGTTTTGAAATGAACCATTCACTTGTATCTCTTTTTTCTTCATTTCCTTCCTCCATCTTCTTTGCCTTGCCTATCTCTTCGCCAGAATAAATGAATTTATGAATCGCCCTCATTGAATTTAGGAGTTTCTGGCCCCAGAAATTCTCAAAGTTCATCCTGCATTCCCACACAGCATCATTCATTACTTCAATAGTGCCGGTCTGGTACAAGAGTAAAAAGTTCTTCAAATCCTGGTAAATGTCAGCCATATTCTCAGAGATGCTGGAGGGGACCGGGGCTTCAGAATTCTCGGACTTTTCATCAAAGACTTCGAGATAATCATCAGCAGTTCCNNACGCTGTAATATCCTCAGCATCTCATCGCCCTTAAGCTCAGAGGCATGCTCTGCATATTTGCAGAATTCAGCAGCCACGGCTGTGAACTCGACTACATTTCTTGAATATACAGGATTTGATTTAGTGCTCATCTTTTTGTTATTCAGTTTGCAAAATTAGACATTTTTCGGTGTTAATTTCATTCATAATTGCATATGGTAATTAAAACGCCAGAGGGGCAATAGAATAAAACGGGAATTAAAATATTAACTCAGTAAGATTAGTGTGAGAAGAGATCCTGTTCCTTCCATAAAAGAAGATGCTTTTCGTCCATAATGATCTTATTATGATCGAGGAGCCACCGCAGAACTTTTATAACTTTATCTTCAGGATGGTTAACTTTGCTCACAAGTTCCCTGGTATCATATTTCTGTTCTGCAAGGATATCCTTTATTTCATCAAGGATGAGATCGAACTCATATTTACTGAGGTCCAGCTCATTACGTTCACGGCATACATCACATATACCGCACCTGTCGGCTTCCTCACCAAAGTACTCAAGAAGGATAACTGATCTGCACCTGGTATTGTAATCGGCATAATCGATCATTTTATTCAATCTGTCAGCATACCTTTCCCTGACCTTAAGATAAGTATCGGGCGAGATAAGCAATGCTTTTCTTTCAAGACGCTCTTCTGTAAAAATGACCACTGATGTTTTTTTACCGGGGATGTATTTAATTATGCCAAGGGTTGAAAGCTTTACCAGGAACCTGTAAACATTCTCTCTGGTGAGAGCTGATTTTTTTGCCAGGGCATCCTCATTTACCGGGACGAATTCAGAAAACATACCTGTATATGACCGGAGCAGCAATTTAATGAAACCGTCAAATGACTCATTGGCAACCTGGAATTTATATAGGTCATCGCGTCCAACTATAAAATGGACCCGGGAAGGGTTATCTATTTCTTCTGTGAATTCAATATAGCCTTCCCGCTGGAGGAAGGAAAGGCTATTAAATGTTTCGATGACCGGCAACCTGAATTTTGAGACAAATTCCGGCATATTGAAATCAAATACATTATCCTTTCCAGCCCCCATGGGTACCTGTAAGAAATTGCAAAGTGCCTCGTAAATATCCTTGATCTTTTCGACAGGTGGAAATTTCCGTCGCATCGAATCTTCAAGCCGGGTCTTATCAGAAGGCGAATAGAGAAGAACTGCATAAGCCGGCTTACCATCTCGTCCTGCCCTGCCGCTCTCCTGAAAATATTCCTCAATTGAATCGGGCATTTCCCAATGAATTACAAAACGCACTTCAGCTTTATCGATGCCCATTCCAAAAGCATTGGTTGCAACGATTACCCGCGTTTCCCCGGTTGTCCAGGATATCTGTTTTTTATCACGGAGCTCAACTGGCAGCCCGGCATGATAGAAGTCGGCGTTTATCCCTTTTGATACAAGCAGCTCGGCGATCTCTTTGCATCTCTTACGTGATCTTACATAAACAATACCGCTTCCCCCGGCTTTTTGAAGTGTGTTTATGAGGTAGGTTCCCTTATCTTCAGCTCTTCTTACCAGATAAGATATATTTTTCCTTTCAAAGCTTGTCTTGAGAAGGTTACTCTCCCTGAAATTAAGCTTCTCCATAATATCTTCAGCGACATGGGAAGTTGCTGAAGCCGTCAGGGCAAGAAAAGGAACAGTTTTAGGAATAAGCTCCCGGATTGAAGAAATCTTAAGGTACGACGGACGAAAATCATACCCCCATTGAGAAATACAGTGAGCTTCATCAACAGCAACAAGGTTAAGGTTCAGACGAGGAACCCTTGCCTGGAAAATCCGTGTCGATACCCTTTCAGGAGATACATAGAGGAATTTATAATCGCCGTATATTGCATTTTCAAGAGCAATATCAATCTCTTCACGAGACATCCCTGAATGGATCGCCATAGATCTTATTTCCAGGCTATTGAGACGATTAACCTGGTCCTTCATCAAGGCAATCAGCGGAGTGATTACAAGGCAGATTCCCTCTTTGGAAAGGGCATAGACCTGGAATGTAATTGACTTGCCGCCTCCTGTAGGCATGAGGCCAAGAGTATCTCTGCCTTCGGCAATGGAACCTATTATCTCCTCCTGAAGAGGTCTGAAGGATGTAAAGCCCCAATACTTTGTCAATATTTGCCTGTATGGTTCAAAATTCATTTTTGCAGCGAAACATTACAATATACAAAAATAGTAACTGTAATTCAATTTTTTATGAAGGCTTGAAAGAATGAATGGTTATGATCTCTGAATTTTTCGTAATTTGCGCAGCAAAACTTAAAATCCTCACCAATGTCTTTTTTAGATGATAAAATATTATATGAAGGACTGACTTTTGACGATGTGCTTCTGGTGCCTTCATATTCGGAAGTGCTTCCAAGAGAAGTCGATCTGAGTTCAATGTTTTCAAGAAACATCCGCATCAACACACCGGTTGTTTCAGCTGCAATGGANNACTGTCACCGAGGATGAACTTGCAATTGCAATTGCAAGAGAAGGCGGGATTGGTGTAATCCATAAAAACATGAGTATCGAAAAACAGGCTGCTCAGGTGAAGAGAGTAAAAAGAGCCGAGAATGTCATGATATTTGACCCTATCACCATCCTTCTTGATGCTACAGTTGCTGAAGCAATGAACCTGATGGCAGAGTACAAGATCGGAGGCATTCCTGTTATAGATAAGAACGGGATACTCAAGGGCATTGTCACAAACAGGGATCTCAGGTTCGAGAATAATAAAAAGAGAAAGATCACCGAGGTTATGACTACTAACCTCATAACCACAAACCACCAGACCAACCTGGAGGCAGCGGCTAGGATACTTCAAAAACATAAGATTGAGAAACTTCCCATGATCGATGAAGCGGGCAAACTGATAGGTCTGATCACATACAAGGATATCACTAAGACCAAGGACCGGCCCAGTTCCTGCAAAGATGATAAAGGACGTCTCAGGGTTGCCGCTGCAATCGGCATTGCTGCTGATACGCTCCAAAGAGCTGAAGCTCTGATAAATGCCAATGTAGATGCTCTTGTTATCGATACTGCTCATGCCCATAC
>PMIG01000087.1 GCA_003157055.1 Bacteroidales bacterium
GGGTGGGATTAATATTGTTTGAGTATCAGGGACAAAAAAAGACAATACCCGGAAACTGACAGATAGTAACTGGATATTGAAACCCGCGAAGTTTTACATGGTAAACGATACTTACCACAGTAGTGACCGTACGCAATTCACAAACTTTTATTTTACCTTCTTCTTATCCTCAATCAACCAACTAACCAGGCAATAAATTAATCTACGTAATAATATTATCATAATTAGGGTTGCGAAAACACACACAATAGAAAAAAGGAATATTTGAAAATCACGATTTAGTAATAATTCTTTCATTCAACTTTCTCCTTCTTAAATTCGACCACTTGCACTCTTTGCTCTAACGCCTCCGTTATATGGCTCCTATCAAGTTTCGCATATCGCTTTGTAGTTCATTACGATTATTTTTTTATCCTTATAGCATAAGTATATTACTTTTTCGGCAGACCGTCAAATTTCTAAGCTCAACAAACACTTCTTCCTTAAGTGGTCAAAATTTCATTGACATACAAGACCANNTCTAAAAGGGAGGAATGTATGGACGAAAGAAGAAGAATGCCAAGAATAAAGGAGGAGAATAAGGTTACGATAACAGTCGTTTCCGGAGAAGAAAATCTTCCTAAAAAAATAATCAACTGGTACCTCAGCAAGGATATCTCTAAGTCCGGCATCAGAATTCAGACAAACATATTTTTGCCCGTCAATACTCAACTCAAGATAGAAGTTACATTAAAGGATCCACCCCAAATGATAACTGCCTTCGCAAAAGTAATATGGATAAAAAGATTTTCTACGAATGATTTTTGTGAGGCCGGTTTGAAATTCTTCAATACATCAAACGAAATGATCCAGCAACTGGAGGATTACATCTCGTCGAAACTATAGTTTGAAAGTCTTAACCCCACTTGTCTAAAATGTCTTACTTCCTCCTCAAGTTACCAGTCTTGATAATCATACAACCTATCAATCAGTAATAAACAAAATTCACACTAGATGGCAAATGTTCACATTGACCTGCCCCTATAACTTGTGGTACAAATAATAGGGGCAGGTCAAGATGGATATGATCTTTGATGAATTCAGCCTGGATCTGATCCTTCAGTATGAAGGAAAACCGATCGACATAACGGGCACCTATGTGTAGCCGCAGATTCTGGAGGAAAACATCTCCGTTATACAACTTTCCCTCTGCATGATTCGCAAAGACGTGGACAGGCTCGATGTCACCGAAAAAGGTGGTCAGTAGAGGATTGTTTTACATTATGACCATTGACAGACGCTTTAAGAAGACATGTTCTTAAAGCGAAATTAAGAAACAGTAAGTTAGGAGGAATTACAATGAAAAAAAGCGTGAATATCAAAATAGTTGCTTTCATGTTTATTTTATTTGTGACATCTTTTTTTCTTTATACCAAAGATATCATGGCGAAAATGATCACTGCTGATGATCTGAGTTATATAACCGAGCAGTATCCTCCTTTTAACTATGAAGAAAAGGGGCGACTGAAAGGCATAACCGTTGATCTGCTGGATGAAATCCGGAAAAAGCTAAATCCTGAAAGCAATAGCAGTCGTATTCGACTTGTGAAGTGGACAGTCGGTTACCAGACTGTCCTGAAAGAAAAGAATACGGTTCTTTTTTCTGTGGTCAGAACACCCGAGCGGGAAAATCTTTTCCAGTGGGCAGGTCCCATCGCCCCGATTAAAATCGTCGTCATTGCCCGGAAAGACCGTCCGCTAAAAATAAATTCGTTGAACGATCTGACGGGCCGCAAGGTTGCCGCTATTCGAGATGACATTGGCGAACAGATCCTGATCCGGGGTGGGATCAAACGCGAGGCGATCACCATCAGGGAAAACGCCGAAGATATCATCCGCATGATGGAAGCGGGAACCGTCGACGCTTGGGCCTACGAGGAAACAGCGGGACTTTGGCTTATCAAGCATACGGCAGCCAATCCCGGCAATTTTCAGAGTGTTTACGGACTCCAGGAAGGAGAACTATACTTCGCGTTTAACCGAAATGCACCGAAGAAGGTGGTTCAATCTTTTCAACAGGCTTTGAATTATTTAAAACAAGAAAAAGCACTGAATGGTTTCAGTGTTTATGAAAATGTATTCAATTATTACCTGAAGCCACGCTATGTCAAAGACCGGATCACAAATGAACAAGTTATCCAAATGGTTGATCGCACTGCATCGGATTTTGCGTATGACGCCCCCGGAACGATCCAAAAGATCAATGTCGGAGAACATCCTTATCGCGACAAGGATAATCATTCGTTTTATGTCTTTGTATACGATACCGAGGTGACGATGACTGCTCATGGCGATAATATACTGCTTGTGGGCAAGGACTTTAAAGGCGTAACGGATGTAAATGGAAAAGCATTCCGGGATGAAATAGTCGCGAAAGCGCAACAAAACGGCAGCGGTTGGGAAGATTATGTTTACACCAATCCCGACGAAAGCGGTCTGTACTATAAAACCACCTATTTCAAATTGATTAAGGGGAGCGATGGCAAAACTTACATAGTTTGTTCAGGAAAATTTAAGGATAAACCTTGAATATCATAAAAAGATTCGCACTTATTGCAACAATCGGAGTGATTAAAAATTGATGCGGATAATTAATGAAAAATCATTTAATGGTTATAAGGACTGATTAAACATTTATAGTTTCCGGTTTGCCTATGCTGTCACTATCTCTCTTTTTAGTTGGGCTCGGTTTTCTGTTCACCGGCATCAATAACCTGACCAATATCCTCAAGTATATCGGCAGCCAGCCTTTCAGAAAACTTGCAACAAAATTCATGTCCCCACGATGGAAGGCCGTGCTCTTTGGAGTCGGATCGGGCGTTTTTCTCCAAAGCACTTCAGCAGCGCTGATCATACTGGCAAGCATTAACTGTACAGGTGGTATAACCGTACCCCAGGCAATGGCAATTCTTGCCGGCTTAAGCGTCAGCAATTGCATCCCACCTTTTCTTGTATCAATCGATATTAAGGCCGCCACATTTTTTGTTGTCGGGATATCAGCAATCGCTCTGTATTTTGTCAAGTCCGATCGCTTGCGCAATACCCCATGGAGTAGAAACACTATATTCAGTGGATCGAGGTGATTTCCGGAGACAGCCTTTTTGTCCAAGGTCTGGAGCCCGGTCAGAAGCTGGGGGCTCCACTCGTAATTGTTAATTATGTAAATAAAAAAAAGGCAGGTCAGATATAAGCTTGTAGACATATTNNAACCAACTTTCATGGAGGTGAAAAGATGTGGGATGCTTCAAAGTGTGATTTTTGTGGCGATTGTCTGGTAAAGTGCCGTTATGTCGATTACGACAAGGACAAGGCCGTAAGCGAAATAAGACTTCTCATGGAGGGCAAAGCTGCTGATATCCTGGACAAGTGCATTACCTGTAATGCATGTTTTCAAAACTGCCCGACCGGGGCTGATCCGGCTAATCTTATCTACAAAATGCTGGAGAAGATCGGGACCGGTCCTATAGTCGCAAGCTTTAAACCTTATATTGATATAGTGACCAAGGCGTTTGAAGGGGGTAGCGGCGGCAGTCAGGTAATAGAAGGGGATCCTGACAAGCCTGTCCTCTCCTTTGATTCCTTCCTGTTCACCCAATTCCCGGAAGGTACGCTCCAAAGCAGGATGTTCAAAGGCATGACCGTGGTTCGAGGAAAAAAGTACGCTTCCCTGGTCGGCATGGGCCANNATGGGCGGAGAGAGCCTTGCCGAAAGATATGGCCAAAAGGTGATCGAAGGACTGGCTGAGCTGGGCAAAGATATCGTTTACATTCATAACGAAGGATATGTTCTGGCGCACGTCAAAGCCAAGGAACTCGGTATTCATGTGCCCTATAGGTACATGCACCTGTTTGAATACATGCGTGACTATCTTAAGAACAACCAAAACGATATTACCAAACTGAACAAGAAAGTTGCCTACCAGCCGAACTGCGCCGTCAGGTGGATACCGGAGCAGGATGTCTGGCTCAATGAAATNNGGGCCTGAACGCCTTGTGCTGCGGAGGGCCTGCGCTAGCCGTAAACAAAGAGCTGGCGTTGAATATCCAAAACGATAATATTAAGGACGCGATAGAAAATCATGCCGAGGCCATGATCACGATCTGTCCCATGTGCGATGCAGTGATGCGCGATCAGACCTCAAAGGCCGGTTTACCCAAAATATTTATTACCGATCTGTGCCGTATGGCCCTGGGTGAAGTATCATGGCCTGTAAGCTAAATTATTAC
>PMIG01000124.1 GCA_003157055.1 Bacteroidales bacterium
CGGAAGGGTAACATATTTACCCAGTCTGTATAACAAAATGATCCCAAAAGTATAGAGTAGTCTTGCCCGAAGATCTTCTATCTTAAAGATATTTTTTATAGTCTGAATCAGTCTCATGAAATTACAGTATTACAGCGGTTCCCTTTTTGGCTTCTATTGCTTCTACAGCTGATTTGCTGAATGCATGGGCATGAACTTCGAGTTTTTTCTCGAGAGTTCCTTTTCCGAGGATTTTTACCAAAGCATTTTTGGAAACCAGTCCGGCCATTATAAGCGTCTCAAAATCTATTTTTTCGATATTATGTGTTTCCGCAAGAGTCTGAAGGGTACTAATGTTTATACCTTTATATTCTTTGCGGTTAATATTTTTGAAACCGTATTTTGGAACGCGCCTTTGAAGTGGCATCTGGCCGCCTTCAAATCCGATTTTCCTGCTGTATCCTGATCTTGATTTAGCGCCTTTATGTCCTCTGGTAGAGGTACCACCTTTACCGGAACCTTGTCCGCGACCCAGACGCTTACTATTATGTGTTGATCCTTTTGCAGGTCTTAAGTTACTCAAATCCATAACTATAGTATTGTAATATGGTTAATATCTTAAATATTTTCAACTTTAACCAGGTGTCTCACCTTTACTACCATTCCCAATATCTGTGGAGTAGCTTCATGTTCAACACTATGATTCAATTTGTGAATTCCCAGAGCTTCGAGAGTTCTTTTCTGTCTTTCAGGTTTCCCGTTTTTACTTTTCACCTGGGTGATACGTATTTTTGCCATCGCTGTTTTTTTCTAACCGTTAAACACTTTATCCATTGCGACACCTCTGTGTTCAGCAACTGTAAATGCATCCCTCATTTCAAGAAGAGCGGCAAAAGTTGCTTTTACCAAATTGTGGGGGTTGGAAGATCCTTTTGATTTTGCAAGAACGTTCTTTACTCCGACACTTTCGAGCACTGCACGCATAGCACCACCTGCTTTTACTCCGGTTCCTTCGGAAGCCGGTTTAATAAAAACTTTGGCGCCACCGAATTTAGCAACCTGTTCGTGAGGTATTGTACCATTAATCACAGGTACTTTTATCAGATTTTTCTTTGCATCTTCGATTCCTTTAGCAATAGCTGTGGTAACTTCACTGGCTTTCCCAAGTCCATGTCCGACAATACCATCTTCATTTCCAACAACGACTATCGCTGAAAAACTAAATGTACGTCCTCCTTTTGTAACCTTTGTTACTCTCTGGATGCTAACGAGTCTGTCTTTAAGTTCGAGATCGCTGGTTTTAACTTTTCTTATACCGTTTCCCATAATTCATTAGAATTTTAATCCGCCTTCGCGTGCAGCATCAGCCAATGATTTAACCCTGCCATGATATTTATAACCGCTCCTGTCAAAAACTGCCTTTTCGATACCTTTTTCCTTGCATTTTGATGCAAGCAGCTTTCCAACGAGTTTGGCCTGTTCAATCTTCTTGATACCTGTTTTGGCAGCCACTTCCTTCTCTTTTGATGAAGCTGACACAAGCGTAACTTTATTCAGATCGTCAACGACCTGGACATAAATCTGTTTATTGCTGCGATAAACTGCAAGTCTGGGTATATCTGCAGTACCGCTTATTTTTTTCCGGATCCTCATTTTGATCCTTGTTCTTCTTTCCAACTTAGTTAAGGCCATCTTTTAAACTTTTACCTTTTTAATACTAAAACCTAAACACTTGCAGATTTCCCCGCTTTTCTCCTGAGCTGCTCACCAACGAACTTGATTCCTTTGCCTTTGTAAGGTTCAGGCGGACGAAGAGATCTGATCTTTGCAGCGACATGTCCGATAAGCTGTTTGTCGATACTTGTAAGTGTAATAACCGGGTTACTTCTTCTCTCTGTTTTTGTTTCAATTTTAATTTCGTCAGGGAGCTGCATTATAATATCGTGTGAGTAACCAAGGCTCATTTCAAGCAATTGGCCTTTTGCTTCAGCGCGATAACCAACTCCCACAAGCTCAAGCTCCTTCTTGTATCCCTGCGAGACACCTGTTACCATATTGGCAAGAAGAGCCCTGTAAAGACCATGAAGAGATTTATGATTTTTCGATTCCGTCGGTCTTAATAAGGTTATCTGGTTGTCCGCAATCTCAACCTTCAGGTCCTTGTCGACTGCCTGCCTCAATTCCCCTAAAGGTCCTTTCACACTAACCACATTAGTGTCGCTGATTGTTACAGTGACTCCAGCGGGCAGGTTTACAGGTAATTTTCCTATTCGTGACATTAAGCTTTCCTCCTATTAGTATACGTAACACAATACTTCACCGCCAATTTTCTCTTTTTTCGCCTCCTTATCAGTCATCAGTCCCCTTGAGGTTGATATGATTGCAATTCCCAGTCCGTTAAGTACCCTTGGAAGTTCATCGGCTGCGGCATAATGCCTGAGCCCCGGGCGGCTTACTCGCTGTAATTCCTTAATAGCAGGCTGTTTGCTCTTCTGGTTGTACTTGAGTGCGATTTTCAGGGTTCCCTGGGGACCGTCACCAATAACAACCTTATAGCTTAGTATATAGCCTTTTTCATAAAGTATTCTTGCAATCTCTTTCTTAAGATTGGATGCTGGTGCCTCNNTTATGACCGGCCATAATGGCGTTCCTTATTCTGGTCAGTAAATCTGCAATTGGATCAGTCATCTTTTATTATTATTATTTAATGTAGTTTATATTAAATTATTAATTACCAACTGGCTTTTTTGATACCCGGTATGAGACCAAATGAAGCCATCTCCCTAAAAGTTATCCTGCTTACGCCAAACTGTCTCATGTACCCTCTGGAGCGTCCTGTCAGCTTGCAGCGATTATGCTGTCTGTTAGGATTTGAATTTCGCGGAAGGCGGCTTAATCCTACATAATCGCCAGCGGCTTTCAGCTGGGCTCTTTTTTCAGCATATTTCTGAGCCATTTTTACGCGTTTTACTTCGCGGGCAATCATTGATTCCTTAGCCATATTATCAATTTTTAGATGTTTTAAACGGTAATCCAAAGTTCTTTAAAAGCGAAAGTGCTTCCTCATCGGTTTTTGCAGTAGTAACAAATGTGATCTGAAGACCCATGATCTTTGCAATCTTGTCGAGATCGATCTCCGGGAAGATGATCTGTTCAGTAATTCCCAGCGTGTA
>PMIG01000134.1 GCA_003157055.1 Bacteroidales bacterium
GTCTTGAATTCATGGGTCATGTTGTTAAGAAAGTCAGACTTCATATCTGCAATCTTTTTCTGCCTGATAATAAAAAAGAGGCTCATCGCAAATGTCGCTAAGATGATTATTGAAAAAAGAAGTGAACCTCCAAGTATCCATGCCATCGATCCCAAAACATAATTAGCCCTTTCAGGAAAGACTACCGAGAGAAGCATGTCCTGCGAAATGATGTTATCGGCAAAGAGTCTCACCTTATATTTGCTTCGCAGGAAGTCATTCCTGTCCGATTTCTTATATGTTCCTTCAGCGACCTTGCCGTTTTTTATAACTGCAAATTCAAAAGGGGTCTGGATTCCGGTATAAAGAAGCGAGCGTCCGACCGTATTTTCAATCTCCCTGTTATCGACATCCATTGTTTTTTCCCACTGATACACCTCAGAAATCATCTGGTCGCTCATATTCTGAAACTCACTCGACCTCTTCCTTAACATATTTATAAAATCCTTCTGCGAGACTGAAACAGTGCCCGTACCTCCTCCAACTCCATTACCATGGTTTATTGTGATCTTTTTTTGCGGGTTATCTGGTGATGATAATGAAATGGATACCGAATCGGTCGTAAGAGTTGTATCAAGCGTCACAATAACCGGCTTTTTCCCAGGTTCCTGAGTAACCGATTGATTTGTAATCCTTACACTGACATTACCACTGTTGCCGACGGAGTAACTCTGGGTTGTCACAGAACGGCTAATATTATCGGAAGTATTTTTTGATAAATCTGAATCCGGTATCAGGAAATTATTGAAGAAGCTTATTTTTCTCGAAGATTCAATTTCTGCAGCTGCATCATGAAGACTTGAATTGACATAATAATCAAAATTCTCATTTCTGATCCCTATTGCATTTTTGATCCATATCATCTGAACCCAGATAATACCTATTATAGAGACGAGCATCATTATGATGAGACCAACGAATTTATTCCTGTTCATAACACAAAATTAACTTATCATACCATAATTCATCTATGTTTTAACTTTTCATTAACTGTTATTAACCTCAATTTAACGTCATTATACAGGTCAAAACCTAATTTTGAATAATATTTAAAACCCATATGCCATGAAAATCAACATCAGAAACTTCTTATTGGTTTTGTCAGCTTTAGCTTTGCCTTTATCATCTGCAACATGTCAGGATATTAAAACAGAAAATAAAATCAAAGTGGTATTGGATGATGGATCAGGTGCAAAGACTGTTATGGACACCACTATCACTAATGGTCAACTGCCTGATTCTGTGGTTCTCAAGAACGGCAAGGTGATTTATTTTGCTGAAAATATGAAAGAGGTTAAAGAGGGGAAATCTCCGGAGAAGTTATTAGTAACAGTAACCTCAACCGGCAGAGATGAGAAAAATAAGGAGCAGACAATCATAACGACATATGAAAACTCAGCCAGAACCAGCAAGGCCTGTAACAATGATACAAAACATTCCTATTCATATTCCAGTTCAGGGAACAGCGATGGAAAATCGGAAAGCCAGACAATAATTGTCACGGACGATGATAAGGATTTAACTGCTGGCAAGGCAAATGTCTTAATAATCAAAGATGGGAAAGTTATAAGAGATGAGAATGATAATGATTTCGATACTCTGGAAAAACTAGAAAAAAACGATAATCATGCTGAAATGACGAAATATGTGATTGCAAAGGATGGAGTTGTCGTTACTGTTGAAAGTAAGGATGAGGCTAAGGCAAAAGATCTGATAAAGGAGATTGAAAACAAACTTGGCATAAGTGAGGAGGATAATAAAAAGTAAAAGACTGTAAAAGCCCAGACCAGGGGAACAGTTAAAAAATAGTTCATTCCGATCAGGTGTTCATGTTCAATTGTGGAAATGAGTCCGGTATCCGGGCTCATTTTCTTGTTATACTTCAGCGTCCTTAAAAAGGTCCCAGATATCGCCATCCGGGAATGGTGCAGTAATGACTAACTTCTCTTTTTTCACAGGGTGAATGAACTCAAGTCTTCGTGCCAGAAGGCTAATGCTGCCATCCTCGTTCGACCTTGAGTAGCCATATTTCAAGTCGCCCTTTATCGGGCAGCCTATCACTGCCATCTGGGCCCTGATCTGGTGATGACGTCCAGAATGGAGCTCAATCTCAAGCAGGTAATATCTTTCAGAACGGCCCGCAACACGATATGTCAGGCTTGCTTTTTTAGAGCCCTTTACCTCCTTGTCATAAACATAAGTTCTATTCTGATCTTCATTCTTCTTGAGGAAATGTGTTATAGTCTGGGAATCTTCAGGAGGCCTCTCCTTCACGATAGCCAGGTAGGTCTTTTTTACCTGGGCTTCCCTTAACATTTCATTCAATCGCTGAAGCGCCTTGGATGTACGTGCATATAATATAACTCCGCTTACGGGACGGTCAAGCCTGTGAACGATACCAAGGAAGACCTCTCCGGGTTTATGGTACTTTTCGGCCAAATATTTTTTTACTTCTGTATCAAGTGATATATCGCCTGTTTTATCACTCTGTGAGAGATCGGAAGAACGTTTCAGGACAGCGATCAGGTGATTATCTTCGTAAAGTACCCTGATCATAGTCAGTATTGTTCATTTTCGTTTGGAAATTCCTGCGTCCTGACATCATTAATATATTTCTGCACAGCGCCTTTTATTTCCTGATAAAGATTATGATACCTGCGCAGGAACCGTGGTGAAAATTCCTGGGTTATGCCCAGCATATCGTGAAGTACGAGGACCTGTCCGTCTGTTTTACCTCCTGCCCCGATACCGATTACCGGTATCTTAACGCTGTTAGTGACCTCTTCTGCCAGTTTTGCAGGAATTTTCTCAAGAACAATTGCAAAGCAGCCTGTTTTTTCAAGGAGTCTGGCATCTTCCAGCAATATTCTTGCTTCCTCTTCCTCTTTTGCCCTCACCACATAGGTGCCGAATTTATGGATAGACTGAGGAGTAAGTCCAAGATGCCCCATCACTGGTATGCCTGCAGAGAGTATCCTTTCCACCGACTCAATCACCTGCTTGCCACCCTCAAGTTTAACGGCAGCCGCCCCTGTCTCCTTCATGATCCGGATCGAAGATGCCAATGCTTCCTTTGAATTGCCCTGGTAAGTTCCGAAAGGAAGATCTACCACAACCAGAGCTCTTTTTACACCGCGCACAACTGAGGCAGCATGATAGATCATGTTGTCGAGTGTTATAGGGAGTGTTGTGTCAAAACCTGCCATGACATTCGAGGCCGAATCGCCAACAAGTATGACATCAATTTCAGCTTCATCAAGAATCCTGGCAATTGAATAATCGTATCCAGTAAGCATTGCTATCTTCTCGCCTTTAAGCTTCATCTCATTCAGAACATGAGTAGTGACTCTTTTTACAGACTTATGTACCGACATAATTATTGGTTTGTTATTTTAAGTTCACAAAGTTACTATTTCTTTTGTTTTTACAGCCAGAGAGTATCTCTGCCGTTTTGTCATAAATTTCAAATGGCACAATCATTGCATTGTAATAATGTCAAATAAAAAAATTAATTATCATAAAATGGGAAAAATAATCGGTATAGATCTGGGAACAACCAACTCATGCGTTGCAGTAATGGAAGGCAATGAGCCTGTGGTTATCCCGAATAGCGAAGGAAAAAGAACAACTCCTTCAATTGTTGCATTTGTTGAGAATGGTGAACGTAAAGTAGGTGATCCGGCCAAACGCCAGGCAATCACAAATGCTAAAAAGACTGTTTATTCTATCAAAAGGTTCATGGGAGAACCGTATGAAAAACTTACTCAGGAGATAAAAAGAGTTACCTATACTGTAGTAAAGGGCGATAATAACACCGCGAGGGTACAGATTGACAACAGGCAGTATTCTCCGCAGGAAATATCGGCAATGATCCTTCAGAAAATGAAGAAGACTGCAGAAGATTATCTTGGACAGGAGGTTACCGATGCTGTAATTACTGTTCCGGCATACTTCAGCGATTCACAGAGGCAGGCTACAAAAGAGGCCGGCGAAATCGCAGGTCTCAATGTTAAAAGGATCATCAACGAGCCTACAGCTGCTTCGCTTGCCTACGGCCTTGACAAAAAATCACAGGATCTTAAGATCGCAGTATTTGACCTTGGCGGCGGAACTTTCGATATTTCGATCCTCGAGCTCGGCGACGGCGTTTTTGAAGTAAAATCGACAAATGGAGATACACATCTTGGAGGCGATGATTTTGACCATCTGATCATTGACTGGATGGCAGAAGGGTTTCTGAAAGATGAAGGTATTGACCTGAGGAAAGATCCGATGGCAATGCAGCGTCTCAAAGAGGCTGCCGAGAAGGCCAAGATTGAGCTTTCAAGCTCTACCTCAACAGAGATCAACCTGCCGTATATAATGCCTGTTGATGGAATTCCCAAGCATCTTGTAAGAACACTTACGAGAGCAAACTTTGAAAAAATATGCGATAAGCTTATTCAGGCTTGTATTGAACCTTGCCAGAAAGCCCTGAAAGATTCAGGCTTTAAAGTATCTGATATTGATGAAGTTCTGCTTGTTGGCGGATCAACACGTATCCCGGCCATCCAACAGCTTGTCGAGAAATTTTTCGGAAAAGTTCCTTCCAAAGGCGTTAACCCTGATGAAGTTGTGGCTGTAGGTGCTGCAATCCAGGGCGGTGTTCTTACCGGAGAAGTTAAGGATGTCCTTCTTCTCGATGTCACTCCTCTTTCACTCGGAATCGAAACTATGGGTGGTGTAATGACAAAGCTAATTGAATCAAATACTACTATACCTACCAAAAAGACTGAAGTATTCACTACAGCTGCTGATAGCCAGCCATCAGTTGAAATACATGTTCTTCAGGGTGAAAGGCCAATGGCAGTTGGCAATAAGACTATAGGCCGCTTCCATCTTGACGGGTTACCACCAGCCCCAAGAGGTATACCTCAGATTGAAGTCACATTCGATATTGATGCA
>PMIG01000372.1 GCA_003157055.1 Bacteroidales bacterium
AAAATCTATGTGGGCTATAGTAATGGACTAGATTTCAACCTTCAAACCTATACACCAGGATCATCTATTCTGGTTTCACCGAACTGCGGTGACTATGATTATTATAACTGTTTTGGTGATTTTAATGGAGACGGAGTAATGGATTTTTATTATGATGATGGCACTTTTGCAGAATTAATAAATACTTATCGTGGACGATCACAATATCTCGTTTCTGAAATTAAGAACGGATTCGGTTACTCAAACCATTTAAATTATGGACCGATGACTATGGATAGCCTTTATTATAAAGGAACCTCAACATCGTATCCTGTAGTTAGTTATCAAGCTCCGATGTATGTTGTATCTTCAGTGTCCACCGATAATCCTGATTTTACACGTTCAAAAACTAGCTATTCTTACTCTGGCGCGCATGCTCATCTTTTAGGAAAAGGTTTTCTTGGATTTGAAAAGATTACTTCAGTAGATTCAATGACAAATTTTAAATCCGCTGATGAATATGAGTATAATTCCACATTCTACAATGTTTCTCTAAAGAAGAATAGTCTTTATACTATGCCAACAGGATCAAGCTCGGAAGAACTCGTATCGCAAACGACTTATACTAATGCCGTAATGGATTTGACAAACCAAATGTATTTCCCTTACGTGAGTAACTCTTCTGAAACAAATTATTTAACAGGTATTGCTGTTACAAAGCAATATACCTATGACAATAATGGTAATCTAACAACCTATAGAGAAGACTTCGACGACGGCTCATATAACATAACCACCAATTCAAATTTTTCAAGTGAAGGCACGTGGCTACCCGCGAGACCACAAACAGTGACAAGTACCAGGAAACATTACCAGGATACACAACCATACTCGTTAACCAGCAATTATACTTATTATTCGACATCAGGACTGGTCAATACAAAAACTGTCGGTCCTTTAACATCAACCTATACTTATGATAGTTATGGCAACCCTACCGTTGAAACTATTTCAGATGGGAACACAAACAGAACTAATCATTTTACTTATGATTCTCAAAACATGTTTATCTGGAAATCATACAATGCATTGGATCATGTAACTGAAAGGACATACGATTATGTAACCGGGAATATTCTCACTGAAAAAACGCCTGATAATGTGGTTACAAACTTAACGTATGATGATTTTGGTATTTTGACCAATAAATCAACAACTGCATTGGGTCAGAGCCAGTCTGTTATTTTAGGCTGGACCACAGGGACAAGGCCTCTTGGATCGGTTTACTATAAGCAGGTTACAACTTTAGGTGCGCCAACAACGAAAAGTTATTATGATGCCTTTGGCCGGGTATTGAGAACGGAAACAACTGGATTTGACGGGAATATAGTTTATGCCAGTACTGTTTATAATAACAAAGGTCAGGTATCCGAAAGTTCATTACCTTATAAACAGGGAGATACTCCTTTAAAGAAAGTCTATATTTATGATAAATACGGACATAAGATAAGGGAAGAATCCACATCAGGTATAGTTACATTTAACTACTCAGGGAAAACCATTCAGGTTACAAACAGTGNNTTCAAAAACTTCAGACTCACAAGGTAATATTGTTAGTGCTTCAGATGATGCAGGGAGCATTGCCTACACTTATAAAAGCCTTGGTAAAACCGGCACGATTACTACCAACGGTTCCTCATCGACAATGGTATATGATAATTATGGCCGACAAACTTCAATGAGCGATCCCGATGCAGGGACAATCACCTACAGGTACAATAATTATAATGAACTCACAAGGCAGACAGATGCCCGGGGTAAGATCGATTCACTGACATACGATATTTTAGGGAGAGTTTCTACCGAAGTAAGAGACGAAGGAACAAATGTGTATAAGTACGATCCGTCAGGCAACCCGGGATTGCTGGACTCAGTAACTTATTCCGGCGGTAGTGTTAAATACAACTACGACAGTGCATCACGTTTAACAGGTAAAGTAAACAGGATTGACGGGACAAGTTACTCTGAAAGTTATGGCTATGACAGCTATAGCCGCCTTCAGACTTTTACCTATCCCTCAGGTTTTGCTGTAAAGAATGTTTATAATTCCAACGGCTATCAGTCAGAGGTCAGGCGTAATGATAATAATGCATTGATCTGGCAGGGTCAGAATGTTAATGCATTTGGTCAGTTTACCCAATACTCTTATGGCAATAGTCTGACCACTACAAAAACCTATGATTGCCTGGGTTTGTTAAGAAATATCAGTACAGGTTCAGTTCAAAATATGGATTATAGTTATGACCTGCCCACAGGTAACATATTAAGCCGGAAAGATAATTTGCTTAACCTTACGGAAATATTTACTTATGACCTCCTTGACAGGCTGACAGGTGTAAGTGGCCCGGCTCCACTGACGATATCATATTCAGCAAATGGGAATATCTTATCAAAAACATCTGTCGGAAACTACTCTTATGATGGAGCGAAGCCTCATGCTGTAACGAGTGTTACAAATCCCGACGGGCTCATTTCTACTACCACACAAAGAATTACCTATACTTCTTTCAATAAAGTTGATTCAATAATCCAGGGTAATCTTATATACACTCTTACTTATGGCGCTGAGGACCAAAGGACGATATCTAAATTATTTGATAATGGCAACCTTCAAAAAACAGTTTACTATGTTGGTAGTTATGAAAAAGAAGTTAAGCCTGGAAATCATATCCGGCAACTTCATTACATTGCCGGAGGAGATGGTTTAGCTGCTATTTTTGTACGAAACGACGGGGTAGATACGTTATATTATATTCATACTGACCACCTGGGATCAATAAATATTATTACAAATCAAAACGGAGCAGTTGTGAAAAGTTACAGCTTCGATGCCTGGGGCAGAAGACGGAACCCTACAAACTGGACATACAATAATGTCCCTTCAACATTTCTCTTTTCCAGGGGATTTACAGGGCATGAA
>PMIG01000108.1:0-14051 GCA_003157055.1 Bacteroidales bacterium
GCTGATACGATCGAGATATTCAAAGACTTTCATGTTATAATATATTTATGTTTTTACTTCTTCAAATTCAATAGCCTGGTGCATCCACATTTTCCTGAAATGTCCCTCCATGGCTGACAGTTCTGAAAATGTTCCTTCCTGTATTACAGTTCCATTATCAAGAACTATAATCCTGTCGGCAAGACTTATTGTTGAAAGCCTGTGTGCAATTACTATTACAGTCCTTCCTTCATCCCTTAGCATTTTCAAGGTATTCTGAACAAATGATTCAGCAAATGAATCAAGCGATGAGGTTGCCTCATCAAGGATGAGAACTTCAGGATTTCGGTAAAGCGCACGTGCAATGGCGATCCTCTGCTTCTGCCCTCCGGACAAAGTCGCGCCATTCTCTCCGATATAAGTTTTGAAACCGTTTGGAAGGCTCTCAATAAACTTTATCATTCCAAGCTTCTCACAGACAGCCAGGATTTCTCCCATATCCGGATTTATTTCTCCTATAGCTATATTATTGATCACATCTCCTGCAAAAAGATCAATTTTTTGCGGAACAACAGAAACCACCTTACGCAAGGACTTATTTGTAAAATGCTGAAGATCATAACCGCCTACCCATATATGCCCATCCTGAAGCGGGTATAAATTCTGAAGGAGTGAGGCAAGAGTTGTTTTTCCTGATCCGCTTTCTCCGACGACAGCTGTTATTTCCCCTTTGTGAATCCTGATGTCAAGGGAACTAAAAACTTCAACCCGGGTTCCGTACCTGAATTTTACATTTTCAAAACATATATCATTAACCATCTCTGGCCTGAGTTCAATTTTATCCTTTTCATCATCAATCTCAAGGTCAAATATCTCAAACAACCTGTCTGCCGCAATTTTTGCATCCTGCAGAGTACGATTAAACCCGATAATGCTGGTTACAGGTCCTGTATAATATCCGACTATGGAATAAAACGACAGTAATTCCCCGGGTGTGATCTGAGTTTTCATAACGAATCCGGCTCCCACCCATAAGACAATAAGTGTTATCAGCTGTGTCACAAGCGCCCCGGAGCTGGAAGAAAACATTGAATTTAATCCCGATTTGTAAATTGTCTCAAGAAGTCCGACAAATCTGTTTTCTGTTCTGAAATTTGAATACTCTTCCAGGCTGAATCGTTTAATCGTTCCAACTGAATTTAGTGATTCAACAAGCTGTGCCTCAAGGTCAGCAGCCCTTTCCATTACTTTTCGCTGGACTTTTTTGTTTAAATGATTCGAGATGTAATAAATACAAAAGTAAAAAGGAACTACAACCAGCATTATTACAGCAAGCTTCCAGAAAAAGGTAAACATAAGAACAAACGACACGATCAGGATAAATACATTAAGTATCAGGTTAATTGAAACATCATTAATGAAAACTCTTATTTTAACTGCATCACTGATCCTTGAGATTATTTCCCCTGTCCTCATATTATCGAAAAATGACTGAGGAAGCTTCAAGAGATGCTGATAATAACCAAGTATTAATGATGCATCAATTCTTTGTCCTGTTTTAAGAATAAAAAGTGATTGAAAAAGCCCAAGGAGCAACCTTAAAAGGATGATCAAAACCATTGCGATACCCATAAGGTTCAGAAGGTTCATATTCCCGCCAGGGATAACCTGATCGATAAGCCGGCCAACGTAAATAGACATTGAGAGACCCAGCACGGAAAATATAATTGCACCGACAAGAGACTGAACCAGGATCCTGCTGTTCGGCTTGATTAATTGCCAAAGTCGATTAGTCAATGATACTTTTTCATCTTTCACGCTAAACTTCTCACCAGGAGCAATAAGAATCAGAACCCCAGTCCATACTTTTCTGAATTGCGCGTGAGGAACTTTATGAATATTTCCATCTTCAGGATCCATTATCTGAATAAACTTGTCTGTTGCTCTTATAATCACAACATAGTGAGTCAGATTTCCATTTATAATAAGATGAGCAATGGCGGGCTTTGGTATTTTGAACAAGCTGTCCCATTCACCCTTGACCCCTTTTGCCAGGAATCCCATTTTTGCTGAAGCTTCTATCAAACCGAGGACATTAGTCCCTTTACGATCAGTCCCTGCAAACTGCCGTATCCTTGATACAGGCAATCTGACACTATACCATGCAGCAACAGATGCAAGACAGGCTGCTCCGCAATCAGTAATATCCCTTTGTTTGACTTTGATATTCATCCTTTTTTATTGAAATAAGGGTTGACCCATTTGTCAACTTTATCAAATAGCAAATTGAATAATGAGCGACGGCTCACAATAATTCTTGCATTAAGACTCATCCCTTTCCTGATTTCAGCATTTACGCCATTTTTAAGAGAGAGAAAAGTTTTTTCAGGCTTGCATTTAATTCTGAAATAGGCGTTCTCACCGTTCTCAACAATAATATCATCAGAGATATCAACTATGCTTGCATCCAGCAGACCCCATTCGCTATAATTAAAAGCATCGACCTGTATGCGGACTTTCTGACCCGCATTAATTAATCCTATATTATCGGGCTTAATGAAGCATGTAGCAACTATTTCTCCGGAAGGTGATATTTCTGCAACTTGTTGGTTACTTCCTATGATTGTATTCTCCTGTATCTCCGGACTCCGGATTATTTCTCCGCTCACAGGAGCCAGGACAATCCTGTTTCGAAGTTGTTCGAGGCAACCTTCAAGTTCTGCCTGCAATATAGCCGCGTCATTTATTCTTTGCATCAGGTCAGCCTGCCAAAGACTCTTATTATAAATTAGTATCTGATCAAGGTTTTTCTCTTCGGACTGGCAAATGAACAGGCTGTTTTCAAATTCAGTATCAGCAATAAGATCCTGATCATGAAGAATTACATTCCTATCATGTTCTGTCTTTGATTTTAGATATTTCTGTGATTGAATTTCAAATGAATTCTTCATTTTTGAAAATTCAGCCGGATATCTTTTTGTATGAAAATCCTTAACATCAAGACTGAAAAGACCGGAATCCAACAAAGTGAGCTTTTCAAGATCTGAAATTGCCAGGTTGTTTTCAAGGATCCTCTTCTGAAGGGTCCTTTTCTGCGCCTTCGAGGCTTCCGATTCAATTATTAATAAGGTATCTCCTTTCTCAATGTCAAGGCCGTTTTTAATTGAGGTGAAGAGAACTTTCCCCTGATAGGGTGAATAAACTGCTTGTTTCTCGATATTTGATTGGAAATATCCTCTTGCCTGGACAGTAATGTCGACATAAACAAATGGGAGTACCCCAATGCCAAGGATTACCAATACTAAAATAGTCCAATAAATTATCTGGCTTCGCGGGGTAACCTTGATCAGATAACTTTCCACAGAACAATTAGTCAATGTCGACGGGATCAGATCCATATCTTTAGGTATTTGGATGTGCCAGTAAACCTTGAAAACGTGAGACAATTCGTTAATACATGTCGTAACTGCCTGATTTGTGACACAAAAAAATCATATATTATTAAACAGACCAATAATTTAGATTGATTCTAATTTATTTCAGGCTAATGTGATGAGGGCTGCCGCCGCCCGGCCTGCAAAAATATAATTGACTTTGACCAAAACACGTCATAACTTTATATTGATTAATACCAGGTATTATGAAAAGACTGATTTCTTTTACAGGTTTGGCTTTCTTTTTACTTGCCTTAACAACTTCAGGTTGTAAGAAAGAAGAAGTGAATCCTCTTTTTGGTACATGGGATGTAAATTACTTGTCAACGGTAACTTATAGGAATGCTGAAAAATTGAATCAGACAGTAAATCTGCTCACTCCCGGCGATATGACCATCAAGATTTTCAGTGGCGGAAACGGGGAAGAATGGGAGCAGGGTACCCTGAATAACTCATTCTCCTGGACATCGAAGGGAGATAGCCTTTTCATCACCGTTATTGATCAGGAGTCGGTCATGAATATGAGCTACGCCGTCACCGATATAAAGCTGCTTTTAACGTCGGAGGAAACCAGCGCCGGCGATGGAGGTGACAATGTGACAACCACGAATATAATTGCAGACAGGGTATTTCATTGATAAAGAAAACAGCCCTGCTGAGCGTTGTTTTCTGCGTATATCCTTCCGGCGGCGGTTTTACCTCCCTTGGGGAAATATGAGAGCATGAAACCTTGATCCGCTAGCCGCACACCGCGTGCCCCGAGCCTGGCCCCCGGCGCCTTTAATTAACCCATCGCTGCCATTTTCAGAGAGGGGATTTGCGTTATTAAGGTTTCAGTTCCTGCTAGTAGTTATTGTTGCCATTGTATTCGTTCCGGATGCATCTGACCGAAAGTCCCGACCGCTTATCATTATTTGTGTGGTTCAGGCTGGCACTGATATAGTTCACATTAAATGCATATGCGTTTAATGGTGAAACTTCAGTTGAACTCCACCAGACACCAGTCCTGCCTGTATAATCGTAAAACCTTCCATCAGCATAGCGCCACCCTGTACCATATGCATTAAAACCCGATTCATTCGTCGCATCAGTGTTGGGATTATCCCAATGCATGGTACCTGACTCCTTCATCTTTCCACCTGCTACATCCTTCCCGCCCAAATAAACTGCTAATGTGTTCCATTCATCAGAGGTGGGTATATGCCAGCCAGTAGGGCATACGCTACGATAGTCAGTTACCGCATACCAAGTATATAACCTGCCGTTTGTAACGACATTATATTCATTGTTAAATGCCGGCCACTGATATTTCGGGTTCGAGTAATCACCTGTAAGATTCACTTGAGGAGACCTTGTCGTACCTATTGAATCACCAGAACTGTATCTGGCAGTTTTTAAGTTACTGGACAACCATACCTGGTTGCCAATTTTTACATAACCAAGGATGTTGCCATCTCCATCGACAAGCAGTGTTTCAAAAGAAACCACCATTCCATAGCCTGTACCCGAACTGTTTGTTGCATAGGCTCTTACATAATAGGTATAGGCACAGCCAAGATCTGTCATTAGATGCATGAAGTGGGCAGAATAGCCATCCTGTTCCGTTCTGTTATCAGCAACCGTGGGATTGGTTCCAATACTCCAGCAAATTCCGCTTTCAATCACCTTGCTGGAACCAGTATCACTAATAGACCCGCCACAGAAAGCCGTTATCCCTGTAATATATGTGACTGCCGCAGTTACAACTGTCGGCACCTTTCCTGTTATTGCCGGATTTGTGTCCTCTTTTGCACATGAATGAAAGACAATGATAACAACCGAAAAAAGGAAGACGATAGCTGACTTTCCCGCAAAGCTTTTCATAGTTCTGCTTCTTTAATCGATATTCTATTTCAGACCTGAGATTATCAAAATTAAGGGAATTTTTAATAAAAACCATCAAAACAACCATATGAACTTTCTTATGGGGGCTCTGCCCGTCAGAAAGCATTTGAGGAGGGGATTTGTGTTTTTCACGACTGCAAGACTGCACGACTGCATGACCGCACGACCAATTAAAAAAAATCTATTAGATTTGCATGATTTTTAATATTCGCTAAATGGAGACAGTCGTCAGCGGCATTCGTTCAACCGGCAACCTTCACCTCGGTAATTACTTCGGCGCAATGATCAACTTCCTCAAAATGCAGAGGGAGAATAATTGCTTTTTCTTTATCGCCGACTACCACGCCCTTACCACCCACCCGAAACCCGACGATCTTCATGGCAACATAAAGCAGGTCCTCGCCGAATACCTCGCCTGCGGAATAGACCCCGAAATTGCCACGGTTTTCGTCCAGAGCGACGTCCCCGAAGTAACGGAACTCTACCTTCTCCTTAACATGAACGCTTATGTAGGAGAGCTCCAGAGAACCGCCTCATTCAAGGAGAAGGTTCGCAAGCAGCCCGATAACATCAATGCCGGACTTCTTACTTATCCTGTCCTCATGGCTGCCGATATTATTATCCACCGTGCCAGCAAGGTTCCCGTGGGCAAGGACCAGGAGCAGCACCTCGAGATGACCCGCCGCTTTGCACGGCGCTTCAACTCAATGTACGGCGTAGAATACTTCCCCGAACCCGATGCATATAATTTCGGCCATAAGCTGCTGAAGATACCCGGCCTCGACGGCTCCGGCAAGATGGGCAAGAGCGAGGGCAACGGCATCTTCCTCGCCGACACTCCCGACGAAATAAGGAAAAAGGTAATGAGGGCCGTCACTGATGCAGGTCCGCAGACTCCCGGCGAAAAGCCTTCTGAGCCTGTAAAGAACCTCTTTACTCTCATGAGCGTGGTATCCGACCCTTCAACTGTTAAACATTTCAAAGAGATGCATGCCTCGTGCGCGATCCGCTACGGCGATATGAAAAAGCAGCTTGCTGAGGATATAATTAAGTTCACCGAACCTATCCGCGAGAGGATAATCAGTATAAGTGCCGATAACAAATACCTTGGAAAGGTCGTTGCAGCGGGAGCGGAGAGGGCCCGTGAAAGCGCATCCAAAACAATCAGGGATGTACGCTCGATAATAGGATATAAGCCCTTTTAAGCTATAATAAAAAAGCCAGGCTTTTGAGGTCCTGGCTGCCTTGAAGATTCAAGGATATGATTGAGATTGCCTGTGTGATCATATAAAAACAAATTACGTGCCAAAAATAGATCGGCGACCGTTCCGTTATTAACCTGTAATCTGCTAATTTTATTATTTGAGATCCGGTGAACATTAATAAGACAAATATTGTATATATATTTTACCCTCATCCCGGCCTTCCCCCATGGGGGAAGGAGTAGCAGGCAAAGTTTTCCCCCTTGGAGGAAACAGGAAAGGGGGTTGTTTGAATTAAAAATTTAATGACTATTTATTAAAATATTCCTGAAGTGGGGAAGAAAATCATCTGGTTCCTAATAGCTGTCCTGGTTGTTATCCTTGCACTCCTGGGGTATTTTCTCAGACAGGACAGGACAAATCTTCTTACCGATCCCTGGAAGGCGATCCCGGCCGATGCGGCTGTTGTGATTGAAACGGCCGACCTGCAGAGCTTCATCGGTTCCATTTCGTCGAGCAAGGGTATCTTTGGCGAGATAGCCAAAGTGAAGGAATTCGGGGATTTCAATGCGAAGATTAAATTCCTCTCAGGCCAGCTCGGCAAGCCTGGTTATAAAAAGCTTTTGACCGGGAACAGTGCTATAATCTCATTTCATCCTTCCATGGGAGGGAAGCTCCGGCCTCTTCTTTCGATGGCAATCCCCGGTGACATAAAGAGCAAACAGGTCAGGGATATGCTCAGATCGTCGGGAATAATGGCTATTGGTGAACAGCCTTTTCACGGGAACACTCTGTTATTCCTGCCCTTTGCTGCCGGCGACCGCAAGGATACCGTATGGGTCTCGGGCGTTCCCGGATTGTTATTTTGCTCCTCTTCCGAAGCTGTGATAAAAAAAGCTATACTGCAATCCGGTGCAGAGAACGACATAAGAAACATTCCCGGCTTTACGAAGGTGCTTCAGGCTTCGGGCAAGAACGAAGACAGGATCTTTGTCGTTTTCGGTAACCTGAAGAGCTTGCTGCAGCCCCTTTTCACCCGGGAATCGGGCTACGTGGCCGATAAAATCATTAAGCTTGCTGAATGCGCCGAAGGTGATATATATATAAATGAGAACGGCATAGTGCTGACCGGCTATACCGAAGCAACGAGCCCCGGAGAATCCCTTTATAAGCTTAAGGCAGGAACTCCCGGGCTGCTTAAGACATACAAGATCCTTCCCGCGGCAACCGTTTTTTTCGAAACGATCCTGTTGAGTAACATAAAGACGGAGGCTAAAAGCGCAGCGTCTCCGACAAAGGCTTCGGAGCTGGCAGATAAGCTTCGCGAATTTACCGGCGACGAAATTACGAAGGCCTATATCGATATTAAGGATCAGCCGGTCAGAAATAATTCCCTCGTCATTTACAGGCTGAAGAACAGGGTCAGTGCAGAGAAAGTATTTCTCGACGAGTTTGGCCCCGGTATCACCAGGGATAATGTTATTTTCTTCACACCCGATGATGTCGTTAAAGTGCCGGTATATGCTACCCCGTACAGCGGCTTCGCGTCAGAGATCATGCCCGGATTTGCGCCCGGTTTCGACGATTCTTACTTCACCTTCTACGATAATTATCTTATAACCGGAAGCTCCTATGCCACCGTCTCCAGGCTGCTTTATGACAACCTTCTTAACAAGACCCTTGCCAATGATCTTACATACAGGGATTTTGAGAGCACCCTTCCGAGCATTGCCGGCTACTTCTTCTATTGCGTTCCCTCGCGCATAATTGAATATCTTGCAGGCACCTTTAACGAAGACATTATAAACAGTCTCCGCTCCAATAAAGCATCTCTCGCGAAGATCCAGGCTATTGGGTACCGGCTCACCTCGAGCAATAATATGCTTTATAACAGCCTGTCGGTAAAGTTCAAGGAGGAAGCCAGGGAAGAATCAAATACTGAATGGGAGACTCTGCTCGACACCGTTGCGGCGATCAAGCCCTTTTTCTTCACAAACCATACTACAGGAGCCAAGGAGATATTTATCCAGGATCTGAATAACAATGCTTACCTGGTGAATGCTGCAGGAAGGGTTCTCTGGAAGGTTCCTCTCCGGGAACGCATTACCGGCACTGTGTACATGATTGATTTTTACAGGAACGGGAAATACCAGATCCTCTTTTCCGGGAAGAACTATCTGCATCTTCTCGACAGGAACGGCAACTATGTCGAAAGATACCCGGTGAAGCTGAGGTCGCCGGCAACAAATTCACTTGCACTCTTCGATTATGACAATGACCGTAATTACAGGCTGCTGATCGCGGGTGAGGATAAAATGGTATATGCCTACGATAAGAACGGCAATACTGTAAAGGGGTGGTCGCCATTCCGTACAAACGGAACTGTAACTTCCGAAATATCCTGGTTCGGCGTTTCGGGAAAGGATTATATTATTGTTTCAGATGAGCTGTCGCTCTATTTCCTCGACCGGCAGGGAAATAAAAGGGTCACACTTAAAGAACCTGTGACCAGGGCTGCGAAATCTGCATTAAGGTTCATCCCGGGCAGGGAGCCTTCTGTTATATGCTCATCGCCCGACGGGACCGTACAGCAAATCTATTTTGACGGCAGTGTGAAAAAGTTCGATATTATAAAGCTTTCAGGTGACCATTCATTCGATATTTTTGACGTAAATGGCGATGGTTTTGGTGAATATGTTTTTATAGACGCAGGGATGTTGTATCTTTATAATCACGATAAGACTGCGGTGTTTACGAGGGACTTTGGTTCAAAGAACCTTGGAGGACCTATAAGTTTTGTTTTTTCAGCCACTGACAGGAAAATAGGGGTCTTTGATATTGACAAGAATCTTATTTACCTTATTAACGGAGAGGGTGTTACTATGAATGGCTTTCCGCTTAGAGGAGCCTCAATGTTCTCAATAGGGAAATTGTCGGACAGCAGCGGCTGGCACCTGATTGTCGGCGGCACAGACAGATTCCTTTATAATTATAAATTAAATACAGAAGTAAACTGATTCGGTATGTTCAGGAAATCATTTGTTTTAATTGCATTAATTGGAATCATTGCTGCGGCAGGGTGTGTTAAAAATACATACGACATGACAACGCTTTCAAAATGGGGTCACCTGTCGCCGACATTAGGCGTTTCAGCAGCATACGGCGACATCAAGCTCAGCGACATTCTCAAGGCGAACGATACTGTCGTCTTCGGAAGCGATAATTTCGTCAAGCTGGTCTTTAAAAAAGACACATTAGCCTATTTCAAGATGTCGGACTATTACGATCTCAACAATATGGTCTCATATTCCCATTCATACCCTATCGGAGAGCTTTCCATCGATCCATTCAACGGATCTGTATTCCCCCTGACCACTACGGGTGAATTGCCTTTCCCGGTTTTCTCAAATTTTGAAAATGCCACTCTGAGCCAGGGAGTTCTTGACATCACGGTCAGGAATAACAGTGCCGTGGTGATTAATACTATTACTATAAACATTTACAATACTTCTCCTCATCAGCAGCTTGGAGCTCCGGCAGTAATAAGTGCAATAAATCCGGGGCAGATCGGAACTGCTTCGATAAACCTTGCAGACCTCACTATTATAAGGAACTCGACCTCGGCAGGTTTTGATATCAATGCACCTGGAATTGTTCTGAACGGATCAAACCTCGAGATAGCTATGGCCGCCAGGGATATGAAGGTCAAATCGGGAAGGATCATTGTGCCATCACAATCATTGACTTCTTTTAATACAAATGATACCATTCCTTTTGATCCGGGCACAGGAGTGGAAGTCAGCTATATTAAAATGACATCCGGCAATATTTCATATTCAATACAATCAGGTACCCCGCTGAAATCAACTGTGTCGCTTACCCTTCCTTCGACCCTGAGAAGCGGTATACCGATCTCGGAGTCTTTTACAGTCAACCCCAACACGACTACGACCGGTAATATTTCGGTTAATAGTTCGACTGTGGACCTCGGCACAAAGACTTCACAGCCGTATAACCTGTTACCCATTGTCAGTACAATAACAGTCAGCTCGCAGGGGGCCATTGTCACATTCAGCAGTACCGATCCGGTGAAGATTGCCCTCTCTTTTCTTAATCCCGACTTCGATTATGTAAAGGGATATTTTGGTCAGCAGACTGAGACAATCAAGAAAGACACTCTTGACCTGGACATAAAGAATTTTATGGATCATATTACAGGAAGCTTCCTGGTTTCGGACCCTTCGATCAATATAAATTATACAAACTCGTTTGCCATTCCTGTTCAGATTACCCTGAATGCTGCCGGGTACAGGAAAAGCGATATAGTACAGCTTGGGCTTGCCCCTGTAACGCTGAGCTATCCTGCAGCTCCGGCTGAAAGAATAAAGAATGATGTATTTTCGGTAAATAAAAATAATTCCCAGCTTCCGCAGCTTATTTCAATGCCGCCGGAAAGAATAATTTACTCTGGCGACGCGAAAATGAATCCATTGGGAAACACCGGCTCCAGGGATAATTACCTTTTCGGCGACAGCTATTTCTTTGCAAGCATGGAAATTGAAGTTCCCCTGGAGTTCAGGCTGAACAACCTGCAATTTGCCGATACGGTTAAGAATTTCATGAAGGATAAAACTACCGGCAACAGCCCCATAAAAGCTGAAGACTTTGATTTCCTTCGCGTGGATATCACTGCCGACAACGGATTTCCTCTCGGCGTTTCGTTAAAGCTGGTACTCTACGATTCGGCTACTCATGTCAACAAATGCACCATCGATGCCACCGATGTGCTTAAAGCTGCACCTGTCGATGCAAATGGAAAAGTTACAGCTCCTCTCAGCACTGCCACAAGCATAACCATAGCGCGTGACTTCTGGAATTCGATCAATACCGCAGACAAAATCATCTTCGTTTTTTCAATGAATACGACAGACAGCGGGTCAAAAGACGTAAAGATCTATTCAGACTATAAGATTAATTTCAAAGCGGCCCTGGTTTTAAAGCCAGATATAAAGTTCAATTTGAAGTAACCTGTAAAACAAGATGTTTATGATCAGGAAAATCAAATATATCCTTGCCCTGCTTCCGGTGCTGATTACATTGAATTCGTCGGCCCAGAACAGCCAGGTTCTTTATTATATGAATCTGCCGGAAAGGCATCTTCTGAACCCGGCACTGACTCCTTCAAATTCTGTGTATATAGGTTTGCCGGTACTATCGGGAATAAACCTGAATGTCAATAATAACTTTTTCAATTTTTCCGATGTGTTTATCAAGGGGGTAGTTGCCGATTCACTGGTAACCTTTCTTCACCCGAATTATGATCCTTCAAAGTTCCTGGCTAAGATCAAGGATATAAACTCTATCGAGCCTGAAGTACAGCTTCAGCTCTTCAGCCTTGGTTTCAGGGCAGGGAGGGACCTCTATATTTACTTTGATGTAAATGAAAGAGTGGAAGCGAACGTAGCATTGCCCGGAGATATCTTCAGGCTTGCCCTGGCAGGAAATGAACAGTTTGTGGGAAGCACAATTGATCTTTCATCATTGAGAGGCGACCTTATGAGCTACACAGAGATCGGACTCGGATTCTCGAAAAATTTCACCAGCAAACTGCGACTGGGCATAAGGCCGAAGATGCTCCTGGGCATAGCTGATGCTTCGATAGAAAACAATTCACTCGGCATTACAGTAAACAACGACTATACACATACTCTTAATGCCGACATGATCGTTAATTTCAGCGCACCACTGACCGTATATACCAGCGGTCAGAACAGCTTCGACAGCATTAAATTTGACAATTCAAGGTTTAATTCAGGGAAAGACATTTTGAATTACTTGCTGAGTACAAAGAATATTGGTTTCGGAGTCGATATAGGAGGCGAATACAGCTTTTCAGAAAAGCTGAAGATATCGGCAGCAGTTACCGACATAGGGTACATCAAATGGGGAAGAGACATTTCTAACCTTAAGGCTAAAAGCACGTTTACCTTTAGCGGTGTTAACCTGCTCGATGTTTACAACGGCACGATGACGTTTGATTCCCTTGGCAAGGAAATGCTCGATTCACTTAAAAAATCCTTCTACCTTACCAATAAGGCAACTCCATTTACAACTACTCTTCCCATTGGAGTTACCCTGGGCGGGTCATATAATCTTACAAAAAGCTTATCAGTGGGATTATTGTCCTATACAAAATTCATCGGGAAACAATACAAGGAGGCGCTCACCCTTTCAGCCAATGTCAATTTCGGGAATGCTTTTTCGACAACTCTGGCATATACTGCAATGAACAGCCGCTACGATAATTTAGGCTTTGGAATGTCATTCAGAACCGGCTGGCTCCAGTTTTATATGCTTGCCGACAGGATACCGGTAACATGGAACAAAATAAAAATTGACAGCAAGACTACAATACCTCTTCCTGAAAGCTGGAATACAGTTCAGGCCAGACTTGGAATGAATCTTTGCTTCGGCAACAAGCTAAAAAAGAAGAACGACAAGCCGATGATTATAATTCAATAAAAGCTTGCTGAGAGATGATCCTTCTTCTTCGCGTATTACTAATAGGGCTGATATTTTACCTGATCGTCAGGTCCTTCTCCCAGTATGCCGGTAGCAGGGATAAATCTGCCGGCAGCCACGAACAGGCTAAAAATGGCAGGCATATATCAAAGAAAACGGGTGAGTACATTGATTACGAGGAGACGGATAATTGAACGGAAGTTTATTTATATTCCCTCGTTTTGAGCATTCTTGCCAGGGAGTTTGCAAATATATAATCATTTAATGCTTCATTATCGGAATGAAGTATCTCATTTTTGAGGATCAGGAAATATCGCCCGAATAGTGAAAGAAACTTAATCATGACTTTCGTTAAAAGAGGTTTAAATTACAATCATTTACTGTATTTCACCCGGACAGGTTTTAAAACCCTTAGGATAATTAATTATATATTTGCATCACATGTTAAGTTATAATTAATCAATTATGGATAACAGATATGTAATTATTATGGCCGGTGGAGTGGGAAGCAGGTTCTGGCCACTGAGCCGCAGGGGAAAGCCCAAGCAGTTTCTTGATATTCTTGGCACAGGCGAAACTCTCCTTCAGCAAACATTAAGAAGGTTTAAATCTGTTGTTCCCGAAAAAAACATTTTTGTTGTTACAAGTGCNNTTCAGGCGCAATACTGCTCCCTGTCTTGCATATGGCACTTTCAGGATACTGAAGGAGAATCCGGATGCAGTAATTGCCGTTACTCCTGCTGATCACCTGATATTAAAGGAAGAACGTTTCTGCAAGCTTATTCAGGAGAGCATGGATTTTGTGAAAGACAATGATGCGCTGCTGACACTTGGTATAAAGCCTGACAGGCCCGAAACAGGATATGGATATATACAGGCTGACCGGAAAAAGACGGTAAAGGGAAATGAGAATCTTCTCAAGGTCAAAACATTTACCGAAAAGCCTGATATAAACCTGGCTAAGAAATTTCTGCAGAGCGGAGATTTTTACTGGAATTCCGGAATCTTTATCTGGAATATAAAGACAATA
>PMIG01000108.1:14080-14298 GCA_003157055.1 Bacteroidales bacterium
ATTTATTGGGAGGACGTATACTGAATGCAGGAGCATATCAATAGACTATGGAATAATGGAGAAAGCCAATAATGTTTATGTTATGTGCACTGATATCGGATGGTCCGACCTTGGTACCTGGAGTTCGCTTTATGAGCATTCTTTGGTTGATAAAAAAGGTAATTGCGTTGTCGGGGATAACCTTTTTTCGTACGATAACAAAAGAACCATCTTTAACC
>PMIG01000351.1 GCA_003157055.1 Bacteroidales bacterium
CAACGCACTTAAAAGTAATTTCAAGGCAGCCCGCGAAATTCAATTCAAGTTCATTGAATCCATTGAATTATTATTCGCCGATGGAAATCCATCAGGTATTAAAGCATTTTTGAATGTGATGAACCTGTGTCAGAATTATCTTAGGCTTCCACTCGTTCCCGTAAACCGGACAATCTATACCAGGATTCAGAAAGCTGTTGAGGATCTGAAATAATCAACAGCTGCATTACTTATGGTCTTGCATCAACGCCTCCTGAGGCATGCTGCTGACCATGGCAATTCTTGTATTTTTTTCCGCTTCCACAGGGGCAGGGATCGTTTCTTCCTACTTTTTTATCGACACGTACAGGTTCTGTTTTCTTATCCCTGTCAGAACCTCCCAATGGGCCTGACGATTGTGTAGCATCAGTTCTGGAAGTTCTGAGGTTTTCAACCTGTCGGCGGCGCTGCGCTTCTTTTACCTGGTCAGGATCCTGAGAAGGGATATAACCTTTCATAAGAGTACTTACAAGATCTTTATTTACCTTTTCAATCATTGTTTTGAAAAGCTCATAAGACTCGAACTTGTAAATCAGGAGCGGATCTTTCTGTTCGTAAGTAGCATTCTGCACAGACTCCTTCAGCTCATCCATTTCGCGAAGATGTTCTTTCCATGCATCATCAATAGTAGCAAGAACAACTGTTTTTTCATATGATTTTGAAAGCTCTTTCCCCTCCGATTCAGCAGTTGCCTTAAGGTTGGTGATGACCTGAAAGACCCTTACTCCATCAGAAATAGGAACAACGACATTCTCATAAACATGCGACATCCGCTCGTAAACATCCTTAAGGACAGGATAAGCCTGCTGCGAGATCACCTCAACCTTTCGCCTGTATGTTTCGAGAACCTTTGCATATACAATATCAATGACTGCCTGATTTGAATCTTTCAGGAAAACTGCGGAAGAAACCGGAGAATCCATTGAAAATGATCTGATAAGGTCGAAGTCAAATCCTTCAAAATCTCCTTCATGGTGATAGGACTCCACAAGCCCGGCAGTAACATCATACATTGAATTTGCGACGTCGACACTTAATCTTTCGCCAAGAAGGGCATGTCTTCTCTTCTTGTATATAACCTCTCTCTGGGAGTTCATGACGTCATCATATTCGAGAAGTCTCTTACGTATGCCGAAGTTATTCTCTTCCACCTTCTTCTGGGCCCTCTCAATTGACTTTGTTATCATTGAATGCTGGATCATTTCGCCGTCTTTTAATCCCAGCTTATCCATGATCCCAGCAATTCTTTCTGAGCCAAAGAGTCTCATAAGCTCATCTTCAAGCGAAACAAAGAACTGTGACGATCCGGGGTCACCCTGCCTGCCTGAACGGCCACGAAGCTGCCTGTCCACCCTTCGTGACTCATGTCTCTCGGTACCGATTATTGCAAGACCTCCAGCCTTTTTTACTTCATCTGTGAGCTTGATATCTGTGCCTCGTCCGGCCATATTGGTAGCAATTGTTATAGTACCGGTCTTACCGGCTTCAGCCACGATCTCAGCTTCTCTCTGATGAAGCTTGGCATTCAGAACGTTATGCTTCAGCCCTTTCATTTTGAGCATCCTGCTCAGGAGCTCAGATATTTCCACCGATGTCGTTCCAACGAGCACCGGACGCCCCTGTTGGTTCATCTCGGAAATCTCTTCGATAACGGCATTATATTTTTCTCTCTTGGTTTTGTAAACTAAATCTTCCCTGTCGTTTCTTACAACAGGCCTGTTAGTCGGGATAACGACAACATCGAGCTTGTAAATATTCCAGAACTCTCCGGCTTCTGTTTCAGCTGTACCTGTCATACCTGCAAGCTTATGGTACATCCTGAAATAATTTTGCAGGGTTATAGTTGCATATGTCTGAGTCGCGTCTTCAACTTTTACATTTTCTTTGGCTTCTATAGCCTGATGAAGACCGTCAGAATATCTTCTCCCTTCAAGGATACGTCCGGTTTGTTCGTCAACAATCTTCACCTTATTATCCAGGACGACATATTCAACATCCTTATCGAAAAGTGTCCAGGCTTTGAGAAGCTGGGTCATGGTATGGACCCTTTCAGATTTAACCGAGTAATCCTGAAGAAGCCCGTCCTTAAGCTGAAGTTTTTCCTTGTCGCTTTTTCCTGACTTTTCAAGGTCAGCAATTTTTGAGCCCACATCGGGAAGGATGAAGAAACTGGTATCCTCGACGGAGGTTGATACAAGGTCTATTCCCTTATCAGTAAGCTCTATAGAATTTTGCTTCTCATCAATAATGAAATAAAGCTCATCAGTAACTTTCGGCATCTCCTTGCTGTTATTCTGCATGTAGACGTTCTCGGTCTTCTGAAGCAGAGTCCGGTTTCCCTCTTCGCTGAGGTATTTTATAAGAGCACTATTTTTCGGGAGGCCTTTATAAGCTCTGAGAAGAAGCAAGCCGCCCTCATCATTCTTACCTTCCGAAATGAGTCTCTTTGAATCAGCAAGTATCTGTGTGACAAGTTTTTTCTGCGCAGTTACAAGCTTATCTACTTTTGGCTTTAACTCATCAAACTGCTGCGTATCGCTTTTGGCTGTAGGCCCTGAAATGATCAGAGGAGTACGGGCATCATCTATAAGAACTGAGTCGACCTCATCAACAATAGCATAATAGTGCTTGCGCTGGACCAGATCTTCAGGATTCATCGCCATATTATCCCTCAGGTAATCGAATCCGAATTCATTGTTGGTACCGAATGTGATATCAGCATTGTAAGCCTTTCTTCTATCGGCTGAATTAGGCTGATGTTTATCGATGCAATCGACCGAAAGGCCGTGAAACTCATAAATAGGACCCATCCACTCCGAGTCACGTTTTGACAGGTAATCATTGACAGTTACTATATGAACTCCCCTGCCGGCAAGTGCATTCAGAAAAACCGGCAGCGTAGCAACAACAGTTTTGCCTTCACCTGTTGCCATCTCTGCAATCTTTCCCTTATGAAGCGCAACTCCTCCAAAGAGCTGGACATCATAGTGAACCATATCCCATACTATCTCGTTCCCGCCTGCGATCCACCTGTTTTTCCAGTAAGCCTTATCGTCTTTTATTGTTATGCTCTCCCTTGTCGCTGCAAGGTCCCTGTCGAATTGCCTTGCAGTCACTTCTAGCACGCTGTTTTCCTTGAATCGTCTTGCAGTCTCTTTAACTATTGCAAAAGCTTCCGGTACGCATTCATCAAGAACCGTTTCCAGCTTATCATCGATTTGCTTCGCTATCTTGTCGATCTCATTGTAGGACTCCTCTTTTTTATAAACATCTTCTTCGGCTTCTGCACTTTCCTTGATCGATTTTATTTTGTTTTCATCTTCAGCAACATATTCCAGGATCTTCTTTCTCAGTTCCTGTGTTTTGTCTCTCAGCTGATCATTTGAAATACCCTGCAGTTTTTCAAATTCAATATGGATTTTATCGACAAACGGATTAATCTCCCTCATATCCCTCTCGTATTTGTTTCCGAGAAACAGGCCAAGGATATCGTTAATTATGCTCATATAATCTTGTTTTTCAGAATTTCAAAATATCCCGCAAAATTAGTTTATTTTTCGAATAGTAGATTGCAGAAAGATCTATAATAAAGGATGTCGCAAGTTGGCTTAAATTCTGATTTGTAACCCGGAAAGCTATTTTACCAGGTTGTATTTTAGCGGCCGGATACCATCTTTCCGATAGAGAACAATGAAATATAGACCCGGAGAATACCGGGATATATTTATATTCAGTTCACTTCCCCCGTTGCCAGTACCAGTGAATAAGCAAGCGCCGGATGAGTTAAAAACAGTGTAGCGATAAGGGCTGCCCGAGCCGTTTCCTTCATCCTTAACAGTAAATATTCCATTGCCGGGATTGGGAAACAAAACCAATCCAGGATAGTTCATCTCCCCAACCCTGTCGATCAATGGTTCTATATTCAGATCTTCAATCACCCAACCCCAACCATGTGCATAGGAATCC
>PMIG01000281.1 GCA_003157055.1 Bacteroidales bacterium
CACCATCCACTATTGAGTGGGAATGATGAGTCTGTAAAGTCCTTAAAGCCTGTAAGGAAGGAAGAGTGGAAGTTGTAATTTAGTTAAAGGATCGAACAAAGATGGAATAGTCCTGTTTTTAAGGAATGGGACATAATAAGATGAAATAATTATGAAATTCAGAAAAGTTTTACCACTGGCAATATTCTTTGTTTTATTGATCTTCAGTTTGCCGGTATCGGCACAGACACTGAATGAGGGTACATTCAAGATTGGAAGGACATTGGGGCTGATCGATCAGTTCTATGTCGATTCTGTGAACCTTGATCAGCTGACTGAAAAGGTGATCATAAACCTGCTTAAGGATCTTGACCCGCACTCTACCTATATATCAGCAAAGGATGTCAAGGATATGAATGAGCCGCTCCAGGGCAACTTTGAAGGCATCGGTATTCAGTTCAACCTTCTTCACGACACGATAATAGTAATTGAGACCATATCAGGCGGACCTTCTGAAAAAGTTGGCCTTCATGCGGGCGACAGGATAGTTGCGATAAACGGCGAGAATGTAGCAGGTAAGGCGATAACGACCGCAGGAGTGCGAAGCAAGCTCATGGGTCCAAAAGGTACGACGGTTATTGTCAGCATTGTTAGGAAAGGAGAGAAGGGCATCCTTGATTTTACAATTATCCGGGATAAGATCCCGTATTATAGCCTCGACGCCGCATATATGCTGGATAAAGAGACAGGTTATGTGAAGCTTAATAAGTTTGCTGCCACCACTAATAAGGAATTCAGCGATGCTCTTACTCCTCTAAAGAAGAGCGGAATGAAGAATATAATAATAGACCTCCGTTCAAATGGAGGAGGGGTGATGTCGGCTGCGACAGATCTTGCGAATCATTTCTTTGCCGATCAGAAGCTGCTTGTATACATGTCAGGGAGAAAGATGCCAAGACGCGATTTCAATTCTACAGGAGCAGGCGACCTATCTTCTTCCAGGGTGGTTATCCTTACGGATGAAGGATCGGCCTCGGCCAGCGAGATTTTTACCGGCGCTCTTCAGGACTGGGACAGGGCGGTGGTAATGGGCAGACGCTCCTTTGGAAAAGGACTGGTTCAGAATGGTTTTTATCTTACCGATGGTTCAATGATAAGGCTTACGATAGCACGTTATTACACACCAACGGGACGATCGATTCAGAGCCCGTATAACGAGGGTTACGATAAATATATGAGCAACTTCTATAAGAGGTATTCGGATGGCGAGATGATGTCGGCCGACTCTATTCATTTTCCAGATTCTCTGAAATACACGACCCTTATCAATAAGCGTACTGTTTATGGCGGCGGAGGTCTTATGCCTGATGTTTTCGTCCCTGCGGATACTTCTTTCTATTCAGACTATTACCGGGCTCTTGTCAGGAAAGCTGTCTTCAACAGCTTCATCCTCGAATATGCCGATAAAAACAGGGATAAGATAAAGTCGGCCTACACATCCTTTGATGATTTTAATGGAAGATTTCGATTTTCTGACGATGATATCCACGCATTTATAAAGAAAGGGGAGGATGCAGGTGTTAAATACAATGAACCTCAGTTCAAGGTATCTGAACAGGAGATGCTTCTTGCACTCAAAGCGTTGGTGGCTAATAATTTCTGGCAGACGAACGAGTACTTCAGGATAATCAACGCGAACGATAAGCTGATAGAAAAGGCCCTGAATTTAATATCTGACAAGGATGCCTATAACAGGATCCTCGGCAACAAAAAGCAGCCGTGATTCCTTAATTTGACTTTTTAGCTATAAATGTAAAGTCGTATTTATAATTCACCGTATCAGTGCTTTCACTATCTGAAAATGTCCAGACAAGCTGGTCTTTGTTTATTGAAATATCCCAGATGTTTGGTATGTCACCAGGAATAGTAATGGTACTTCCGGATAGTGTCCACGAAAAAGTTCCGTAAACATCATTGTTCTGATAAGAGATGCCTGTCCCTCCGGCGGCAAACTGGATCGCACTTTCATTTGGATCATAGAAGTACGTGTATTCATTTCTTTTGACATTGTCCATATATGTCACCTGCGAACGCGAAATCAGATCCCACTTACCAATGATTGCTTCACTCAGGGGAATATCCTTTTTACACGATGTTATTGCTGCCAGGAATAGAAGCGGGGTTAATATAAGCCTTTTCATAATGTCTTAAATTAGAGTTATAACGGGGAAATCCCTTTTGTAAAGAAACGATAAAATTTGAAAAATGGTTTGCATTAAATTAAAAGATTCCGTAAAAACTTATTTTATATGGGCAAATGACTAATTTTGAAAATCACTGAAGGATAATGAAATTCACAGCCAAGACTCTTTACGGGCTTGAAAATGTACTGGCCGGCGAGCTGGAGGAACTGGGTGCCTCTGATATACAGCCAGCTAATCGGGCAGTTTTGTTCAGCGGAAGTAAAGAGCTCCTTTACAAAGTCAATTACTGTTCAAGGAGTGCACTCTCATTTCTTGTGCCTTTATCAGGCTTCAGGATAAGGTCGAAGGAAGATCTTTATAAAAAGGCATCAGAAGTGGAATGGTCTGAAATTATGGACCACAACTCTTCATTTTCTGTAGCGCCTGTTGTGAGATCGGAACTTTTTACTCATTCAGGTTATCCGGCACTCATTGTCAAGGATGCCATTGCTGATTATTTCAGGAAGGAAACCGGCTAAAGGCCATCAGTTAACACATCT
>PMIG01000114.1 GCA_003157055.1 Bacteroidales bacterium
CAAAAACTGATGTGTCAGCTTAATAAGTAAAAGTAAGGGCAGGTTCGGAAAACCAAATTCCATAAACCTTGTAATGTGTGAATTATGCAATTTTATTCAGGAATTGTGTAATGAACCGGACTGAATATCAGCTTACATTTACAGGAGAAATTGTAATTAATTAATAATTATCCGAATGAAAAAAATTGTAATAACATGCTTATTTCTATTTTTCATAGTTTCAATCAGTAATGCGCAGGATTACAAAACAGGAATCGGCGCCAGATTAGGCTTTGATCAGGGATTGACTGTCAAACATTTTATAAGTGAAAAATCGGCACTCGAATTTCTCCTGGCTACAAGGTGGAGAGGTTTTGAGCTTACTGGGCTCTATGAGGTTCATAACATAGCATTCAACGCAGACAGACTGAAGTGGTTTTATGGCGCTGGTGCACATATTGGCTTCTGGAACGGAGATTATACGAGAGGATGGGGAGATCCCGGAACAAGTTATACTGTAATTGGCATTGATGGAATACTGGGTTTGGAATATAGCTTTGAAGAAGCCCCGATAAATATCGGACTCGATTGGAAACCCGCTTTCAATTTTACAGGTTATACAGGTTTCTGGGCCGATCAGGGTGCCCTTTCAATAAGGTTTATTTTCTAAATTACAATAGACAGGGTTTATATCATCCTGGCTCCTCCCGCTTCAGTTCCGGCAATTTCGTAACTAAAGCGGGTTTTTCAATTTTCCCCTGGTTGGGTTTCTGAGCCAGATAATTGTCTCATCTGTGAGAAATAAACAAAAATTTAATTATTTGGGCTCCACGTGAATTGTGACATTCAGGTTCTCATAGTCAGCCATCAGCTTATTTTCAATCTCATCGCAGTATTTGTGTGCATCACCGACAGTTTCTTCAGGAGGAACTTCAATGTGGATATCAATAAATCTGTAGTTGCCGGCAACACGGGTCCGGAGGCTGTGATAATTTACCTTAAGCTGGTTCAGCTTCGTTCCCAATTCTGTAATCTCATCTTCATTCCATGCAGTATCAAGAAGAGGAGTGAAAGCTTTCTTCATGAGTTCATATGATTCTTTTATTATGAAGAGTGCAACCAGAATGGCTACAATGGGGTCGAGCCATTTGATGCCGGTTATAATTATGAGCGCTAATCCGACGGCAACGCCAATTGACGTAAATACATCTGTCTTTAGATGGAGTGCATCTGCCTCCAGGGCTACTGATTTAGTCTCACGGGCGACTTTATAAAGCCTATGCGAAACATAAGCATTAATCCCTGCCGATATAATCATTACCAGTGACCCGATCCATATCTTGTCGAGAACGATCGCTTCACCCAAAAGCTTCCTTACAGCTTCAAAGATGATCAATGCTGCAGCAATGAAAATTAGGATTGCCTCAATTACGCCAGAGATGTTTTCAACTTTGCCGTGACCATAGGGATGCCTCGAATCGGGTGGTGTGTCTGAGACCTTAACGGAGAAGAAGGCAATAACTGCAGCTATTAAATCCATTGAGGAGTGTATGGCTTCAGATAAAATACTTACCGAGCCGCTTATAAACCCCACAATAAGCTTTATGATTATCAAAATGGAATTTGATAATACCGAAAGACGTGCAATTTTTACCTTTGCATTCATGCCTTATGCACCGGGGGTTTTATCAAAGGTAATCAGAATATAGAATCAAAACCAAATCAGACTTTAATCAGTTCGTAGCTGATATTCCCCAATCCTATCTTTTCGGCATATTCGAGGCCAGATAGCCATGAAGTATCCGAATGGGCGAGCTTGAATTTGTCTTCGCCATGCAGATCACCTTTTGAATGATCTTCGCATATCGTGCTTCCAGGAAGAGCTGGCGCTGCCATCACGAGGTCGGCACACGCCTTGTCGAGAGCGACCGGATCTAATGATGCCGCCATTCCGAGATCCGGGACGAGAGGATAATCATTGGAACCCCAGCAGTCACAATTGGGTGACACATTCATAATAAAGTTTACATGGAATGAAGGCTTATCCTTAACCACTGCATAAGCATATTCGGAGATCCTGTTACAAACAGTTTCGGAATTTGGTGACCAGACCACTCTTGAGGAATCATACTGGCACACTGCGACGCACTGTCCGCAACCGACACATTTTGCATAGTCTATATGTGCAATCTTATCTTTTCCCACTTTTATTGCATCATGCGCACAATGTTTCTCACAGACCCGGCATCCTGTACAGTTTTCTTCATAAATCTTAGGTGAAGAGCCGGAATGGAGAAATAATTTTCCTCCGACAGAAGCGCAACCCATGCCGAGATTCTTCAATGCACCGCCAAAACCGGTCAGTTCGTGACCCTTAAAATGATTGAGACTTACTACAATATCTGAATCGGCAATCTCAGTGCCTATCTTTGCTGTTTTGCAGTATTCCAGATCAAGGGTTATCTCGCGATGATCCAATCCCCTGATCCCGTCGGCAATGATGACCGGACAGCCGGTAACCATAGGGTTAAAGCCGTTTTCGAATGCGGCCTCAATATGAGATGGTCCGTTTGATCTCCTGCCGTAATACAGAGTATTACAATCCGTAAGATAGGGGATAGCCTCTTTCGATTTCAGCAGTTTAACGATCTGTGCAGCATAGTTGGGTCTGATATAAGCAAGGTTTCCGGGTTCGCCGAAATGAATTTTTATTGCTACCAGCTTTTTTTTGAAGTCGATCTTTTCAATGCCCGCCCTGATAACCAGGTCCTCGAGTTTATTAAGAAGGTTCTGGGAAGGTTTTACCCTAAGGTCAGTGAACCAGACTTTTGATGTCGCCATAATATTGTGCTTCTATACAGATAATATCCTTGCAAGTTCAACAAGATCGTGATTTACGTCTTTATGTAGTTTTACAGCCCTGCGGAAAGGGACAAGCGATATTTCGCCGTTTGATATTCCGACCATTACGCTTTTCTGGTCATCGATAAGCGCTTCAACGGCAGCACGTCCAAGACGACTGGCATTCACCCTGTCCATTGCTGAAGGAGATCCACCCCGCTGGAGATGACCGAGAACCGAAACGCGGATATCACGTCCGGGGAATGCTGCCTTTACCTTCTCGGCATAGGCAAATGCACCTCCTTCTTCGTCACCTTCGGCGACGATAATAATGTTGCTCGATTTCTGTCTGACGTTGCCAGCTTCAATCATTTTAAGTATGTCGCGTTCCTCTCCCTTTACTTCTGGTATGACAATAGCTTCAGCACCTGTGGCAATGCCGCTGTAGAGTGCAATAAAACCTGCTTCTGCACCCATAACCTCAACAAAAAACATCCTGTCGTGTGCGCTTGCCGTATCCCTGATCTTATCTACAGCTTCAACGACTGTGTTGAGCGCAGTGTCGTAACCTATAGTGAAGTCAGTTCCAAAAATGTCATTGTCTATGGTTCCGGGGATCCCTACAAACGGAATGTCATACTCTTCATTGAATATTCTGCCTCCGTTAAAGGAACCATCTCCGCCGATGACTACGATACCATCTATCTGAGCCTCCCTGAGGTTATTATATGCCTTGTTTCTGCCCTCTGGTGTTCTGAATTCCTCNNTTAGCATCTATCATTCCCTGATAACCGTGACGGATTCCGGCAACCTCAAGTCCGTTATATGTCGCCGTTCTGACAACGGCCCTTATTGCCGCATTCATGCCGGGGGCATCGCCTCCTGATGTCAGCACCCCGATCTTTTTAATCTTTCCCATAGTTTATTTATGTTAGACAGCGCACAAAAGTAATACAAAAATCTTTCTCTGCAAATGCAGATAAGTGCCTGAATCATATAGTGGAAACAAAGTCGCGGACTTTCTCGATGAGCCACTTTGGTGTAGAAGTAGCACCGCAGATGCCTGCAGAGCTTTTCCCATTAAACCATAACTTGTCAATCTCATCAATCGAGGAAACAAAATATGTCTCCGGATTGATGTTCCTGCAGACCGAATAGAGCATTTTACCATTTGAGCTCTCCCTTCCGCTCACAAAGATCACTATATCGTGTTTCTTGGCAAATACCTTCAGATGCGGTTCCCTGTTTGAAACCTGTCCGCATATCGTTTTGCTGACATGAAACATTTTTTCAGGATGGCTGATTCCCTTTTCTTTCATTCTTGCCCGGACCAGTCCAGCAAAATAATTGTAATCGCGGATGCTCATGGTTGTTTGGGCAAAGAGCCACACCGGCTTTGTAACATCAATCTTTTCAAGGTCCCCGGGACTTGAAACGAGGATACCTTCATTTAATGTCTGGCCCAGCAACCCGACCACTTCCGCGTGACCTTGCTTACCGAAAATCACCACCTGGCCATGGCTCTCACGGATCTCCTCCCAGGTCTCCTTTATCTTTGATTGCAGCTTTTTTACAATCGGGCAGGTAGCTTCGATTATGGTTATATTATTTTTTGCAGCCTCGATATATGTCTCAGGCGGTTCACCATGCGCCCTGATAAGAACCTTGCAATCCCTGAGTTTTCTGAATTCAGTGTGATCAATTGATACGAGCCCAAGAGCGGAGAGGCGCTCTACTTCACGGTCGTTATGGACAATAGGGCCGAGCGAGAAGACTCTCTCTCTTTTCATAAGGGCCTTCTCTGCAATCTCAACAGCATTCTGAACGCCAAAGCAGAATCCTGACTTCTCGTCTATTTCAACGACCATTGATCTTCTTTTCTATTATAACACGAACCCATGCCATCTGTTCTGCAACGGTCATCCTGGTATTGTCAAGGACCATTGCATCATCGGCTCTTCTTAAAGGGCTGATATCCCTGTTTTCGTCAGTGATATCCCTGGCAACAATATTTTTTCTTACCTCTTCCAGATCGGCTTTTATCCCCTTGCTTATCATCTCATCGTATCTTCTTTTTGCCCTGACCTCAACAGAAGCTGTCATGAATATTTTAAGGTCAGCATCAGGAAAAACGACAGTACCTATATCCCTGCCGTCCATCACAATCCCTTTGAAAACTCCGATCTGTCTCTGAAGTTCCACCATTCGCGTACGAACTTCATGGATCTTGCTTATACTGCTTACATTCGAAGAAACTTCAATACCGCGAATCTCTTTTTCCACATTCTCTGAATTCAGGAATGTTTCATATTCAGAAATATCCGGGTTATATACAAATTCAATGTTCATATTATTCAGCTCGCTGACTATTCCATTCCTGTCAATGCTTCCTTCACTGACAAATCCTCTTCTCATGCAATAAAGAGTGACTGCCCTGTACATTGCCCCGCTGTCGATAAAGATATAATTGAGTTCCTTTGCTATTACCCGGGCAAATGTGCTCTTTCCGCAGGATGAATACCCGTCAATGGCTATTATTAATTTCTTGTTCATAGCTAAATTACCCCCACTCCCGCCAGGCGGGCCTTAAATTAATATTTCTTTTTAGCCCCTCTTCAGAGGGGAAGGGGGGCCTTTGTACAAAGGTTAAAAATACAGATTAAAAATCAAAAACTCATTTCCTGATCCTGTTATAAAGCAGATCAGGCCTTACAATCAGTGAAACATTGTTTGAAGCACCAGCAAGATGATAAGTTGCTCTTCCGAATTCAATATTAAGCCACGACGTGTTTATACCAAATCCCCATGAAAAACCGACCATTGATGTCTTCGATTCTACCTGTAGCTCTTTCCTTCTCTGGTAGTTATATCCTGCGCTCAGATAAAAATTTTTGTTGGGGATCAACTCAATGCCAAAAATTACATGCCTCATAATGTTTTCAAGAAATTCAGATGACTGCAGGTAATTTTTTGCCGATGTTGTATCTGAATATTCATAGGTAAGGTCATACTTCTCGAGATGCCTAAGGGTCAGTGAAAACCGTAATGGAGCGTGGGATAGTTTTTGAGACACTCCGGCCTGAATCTCAAAGGGCAGCTTCTGCCTTGGTTCACCGGCATAGGTCGTAACTTCAACGCCAATGTTTTTCAACACAACTCCTGCAGAAAATAAATTTGACTTGCTGTGATATGATGCTCCAAGGTCAAATGCAAATCCAAATGATGTATATTTCTCAAGATGTGATAAAANNGCATATTCTGATGCTCCAAAAGTACCTGTTATTGTTCCCGAAGGATCAGCTTCGGTAAATGAACCATAATTAAGATAAGTCATTCCGGCTGCAAAGTTGCCGACTCCCTGGAAGGACCTGGAATATAGTGCAAGTCCATAGTTTATTCCGGCAAAATAATTAACATAATTAAGGGCAAGGTATTTGTCCATGCTGCTGTTAAGCAATGCCGGGTTATGATAGGCAAGATTCAGTCCGGACGAATTCAGAGATACGTTTGTGCCTCCAAGAGAAGAAACAAGTCCGGAATGCGTAAGGTTCAGGAACTCATAAATATTATCACCGCCCGTCTGTGCCCTTAAGGCAGAAACCAGAAGGCAGGCAGCAATGACGTATAATAATTTCCTGCGCATGGATCAACTATTCTTCAAATATAGTATGAATTTATATAAACGCCGGAAGTTGTAAATTATTATTAATGACCATTATGCCGGCTTATGCAGTTTTCCCGGTAAGGATAAGTGCTTCGTCGGTTTTCTTGTGGTGCCCATTCATCTGTGACAGTAAAAGACCTGTAATAACTATCGCCATTCCTGCAATATTCTGAAATGTAAGCTTATCGCCCATGAGAATAAATGAAAAAAGGGCAGTGAAAACAGGAATACAGTTCGAGAATACATTTGCTTTTGTGATCCCCATGTTCCCAACTGAATATGCGAAGAGAATAAATGCACCGCATGAAGCAAATACCGCGAGCTCAATTATCGGGATAAAATGACTGAATGAGAAGGTTGTATCAATGAAATGGTGCAAATCGAGGAATAAAAAGAAAGGGAGGAAGAGAATGGCTCCGATTATATTTTGAATGTCAACAATGAATACCGGGCTGTATCTTCCGACCAGACGACTGAGGGTAAGGTTATATCCTGATGCGGAAATAACAGCGATCATTAATAGTACCAGCCCCCGTATATTAAATGAGAGCGTGCCGTTCTTGTTAATGATAAACACGACGACCCCGATGAATGATATTATAATTCCGGCATAATTGACTGCTTTTAATCTCTCTTTGAAGATAACCATTGCGCCAAGGGTTGCAACTACCGGTATTGTTGAAATGAGAACTGAGGCTACTGTTGCTGAAACATATGTCAGTCCAAAGCTCTCTCCAAAGAAATAGCAAAATGGTTCGAAAGTTGCCAGCATGACAAATAGTTTCCGGTCCTCTTTCTTTACCTTTACAAAGTTTTTTGTAAGAAACAAAAACAGGGAAAGAAGAATTACTGAGAATGTAAGCCTGATAAAGATTATTGTAATTGGCCTGAATGTCTGATTGGCAATTTTAAACCATATAAATGAAAATGACCAGAATATCATTGACAGGATAATTGCTCCGTATGTCCTGGTTACGCTTTTCACTTCCCTTAAAATATTATTTAGTTTTATGTGCCGCGAATTTAACCTATATATTCCTAATTCTGTAATTGGACTGGAAGGAATTTTAACATTCATAAGTTCCGTCTGTTATCTGTTTCGACCGGCAGATAAAACTGATTGTAAATGTGAATATAATAATCAGTAAATCAAATGTATAACATATCCNNAGAATAAAATTCGAAGCTGTCGCAGAGGCAACGTATTATAAGTTAATTTTTTAAATAAAAGATTCAGATGAAGATTCTGGTTTGCATAAGCAATGTTCCCGACACTACAACCAAGATAAAGCTTGCTGAAGGGAATTCAACAATTGACACTGCCGGTATCCAATGGGTTATAAATCCATGGGACGAGCTCTCTCTTACCAGGGCGATCGAGCTCAGGGATGATGCTGCTTCAGGAATTAAATCCGTTATTGTTGCTCATGTCGGACTGGCATCATCCGAGCCGGTGATCCGCAAGGCTCTTGCTATCGGAGCAGATGAGGCAATAAGGATCAACGCAGATTCACCGGATGCATACTATGTTGCTGCCCAGCTTGCCGAAGTGATAAAAAAGGAGCAGTTCGATATTATTTTGTGCGGCATAGAATCGAGCGATTATAACGGGTCTCTAGTCGGGGGTATGATATCTGAATTTCTGGGAATACCTTCAGCTTCAGGCGTTTCAGGGATAAAAATTGAAGACGGCACTGCAGTTGTGACCCGGGATATTGATGGTGGCAAGGAGATACTCGAGATGCCTGTCCCATTTGTCGCAGTTGTACAAAAAGGAATTGCCAAGGAACCAAAGATAGCTGCTATGAGAGGTATTATGCTTGCCAGGACTAAACAGATAAAGGTTTATGAACCATCAGTTGTGGAGCCTCTTACAAATATATTGTTATTTGAAAAACCTGCTCCGCGTTCAGCCTGCAGGTTTATCGATGCTGAAAATCCGGGCCAGCTTATTGACCTTCTCAGGAATGAAGCTAAAGTAATTTGATTTGTAATTTTTAAATATTAAAAAATATGTCAGTTTTAGTATATACCGAGAATTGGGACGGGAAATTCAAGAAGCTCACATTTGAACTTGTATCATATGCTTCTGCTGTTGCAAAAATGACAGGCACTTCAGTTACCGCTCTTTCAATAGGTAAAGTCGATGAATCAGAACTCAAAAACCTTGGAAATTACGGCGCTCAGAAGATCTTGTTCGCTGATGCCGATCATCTGTCTGTTTTCGATAGCCAGACGCATGCGGCAATAATTTCAGAAGCTGCTATAAAGGAGGGAGCAAAAATAATAGTCATCTCGAATAACAATACCGGCAAGGCTGTTGCTCCCAGGTTATCAGTCAGGCTTAAAGCAGGTGTAGGATCAGGAGTCAGCAAGCTTCCGCTCGGTATTAATCCGTTTACCGTTTATAAAAGGACATATTCAGGCAATGCTTTTGCTCATGTAGTTATTAGATCAGATATTAAGATTCTCACTCTCGCACAGAACTCATTAGATCCGGCAGAGACTCCAAATAATACGGCTATCGAAAAATTTGATGTTCATATTGAAATCCTGACCGGCAAAACGAAACGCAGGGATATTCAGAAACAGAGTGGCAAGATATTGCTTACTGACGCAGATATCGTTGTTTCCGGTGGAAGGGGAATGAAATCTCCTGATAACTGGGCACCACTGATTGAACTAGCCTCAGCCCTCGGCGGCGCAACAGCATGCTCCCGTCCTGTTTCCGACGAAGGATGGCGGCCCAATGAAGAACATACAGGACAAACCGGCAAAATCATTGCTCCGAATGTCTATATTGCTGTTGGCATATCAGGCGCTACCCAGCACCTGGCAGGGATAAGCTCATCAAAATATATTGTGGCAATTAATACCGACAAAAATGCACCTATATTCGAAGCAGCACAGTATGGTATAGTTGGTGATGCTATGAAGGTACTTCCGAAACTGATAGCCGCAGTCAAAGAGCTCAGAAAATAAAACCTTTGAGCTCCTTAGTACAGACCTTTGAGTTACTTTGTGGTAAAAAATAAATAACCACAAAGTACCACAAAGTACAACACAAAGTATCACAAAGGAATTGAAAGTTATTATGCAAATTATTGGCTAATTGTTACTTATGACCCGACAGATTATTTTCTCAATCACTCTTCTGATAACACTGGCTGTATTCACATTTACCATCAGAAGATTATTTAGTTATTTCAGTCTCACCCGGAAGGGATTCCCGATCAGGAACCCCGGGAAACGCTTCGGGATAATGATAAAGGTTGCATTCGGTCAGTCTAAAATATTCCGCAAGCCTGTCATAGGTTTTTTTCATTCCCTCGTTTTCTGGGGTTTTTGCGTAATTATATTCGGAAGTATAGAAATGGTAATAGACGGAGTCTCCGGCTCAGAAAAAGCATTGAGATTCCTTGGCCCGGTACATGATTTTATAATGGCATCAGGAGATATTTTTGCGCTTCTTGTAGCTGTCTCAATATTGATATTCCTTGCACGTCGTCTTATCTTCCAGATAAAAAGATTTGAAGGGATCGAAATGAAGAATAGATCGCATGTAGATGCAGTCATAGCCTTGTCGCTCATTTTGTTGCTTATGATATCTTTATTATCGATGAATACGGGATATGCAGGTTATAGGAAGGCAGCGGGAGCGGAGATATATGGATTTTATCCTGTCTCGGCAATTATTGCAAATCTGTTCTCAGGCACTTCTGAAGCTACCTTCAGGGTAATCTATGAAGCGTCATGGTGGACCCATATCCTCCTGATATTCTTTTTTGCCAATTATCTTCCCTATTCGAAACATTTCCATGTTTTTATGTCGGTTCCGAATGTATTTCTTTCCAGGCTGGAACCTCTTGGCAAGCTAACTACCATGGAAAGCATCAACAGGGAGGTCAGGCTAATGATGGATCCTGCAACTGCATATTCTGCAGCTCCGGCTGATGCCACACCTGAAAGATTTGGTGTAAAGGATGCTGAAGATGTTACCTGGAAGAACTATTTTGATTCATTGTCTTGTACCGAGTGCGGCAGATGCACATCAGTGTGTCCTGCAAATATTACGGGTAAAAAGCTCTCACCCAGGAAAATAATGATGGATCTGCGGGCGAGGATGAGAGAGAAAGGACCGCTCATGGTGAAGAATGGCAGGGACTTTTCCGACAACCGCTCACTATTAAGGGATCTCATTTCGGAAGAAGAACTCTGGGCCTGTACTACATGCAATGCATGCGCAAAGGAGTGTCCGATAAATATTAATCAACCATCGCTTATTATTGATATGAGGCGATATCTTGTTCTTGAGGAGGCTTCCGCCCCTGGTGAACTGAAAACTGTTTTTAACAATATAGAAAATAACGGGGCTCCCTGGCAATACTCTGCTGAGGATAGGCTCTTGTGGACTAAAGACCTTGAAATGAATATTAACTGACGCCGCAAGGAGAGTAAAATGGAAACCATAAAAGTAGAAGTTCCTGTAATGGCAGACCTCTTTGCACGAGGTGAAAAGCCGGAATATCTTTTCTGGGTCGGCTGTGCAGGAGCGTTTGACGACAGATACAAAAAAGTGGTAAGGGCATTCGCAAAGATCCTTGCTCATCTTAAGATAAGCTATGCAGTTCTTGGCAGGGAGGAGACATGCACAGGCGATCCTGCCCGCCGTGCAGGTAATGAGATGCTTTACCAGATGCAGGCCATGCAGGTGATAACCCTTTTAAAAGGTTATGAGGTAAAGAAAATAATCACGATCTGTCCTCATTGCTTCAATATCTTTAAAAACGAATATCCTGATCTCGGCGGTAGTTTTGAAATATATAACTACCTCCAGTTTATGAAGGAAAAGATAGAAAGCGGGGACCTGAAATTAAACGCTTCCCTGGTGAACAATGTCAAAATCACCTATCATGACCCATGTTATCTCGGCAGGGCAAATGATATTTATGAAGAGCCACGGTTCATCCTGGATAAAATTACCGGTAATTTTGAAGAGATGAAAAGGCACAAAAGTTTTTCCCTCTGCTGTGGTGCCGGAGGAGCACAGATGTTCAAGGAAGCTGAAAAGGGGAACAAGGAAATATTCATCGAGAGAACTGAAGATGCCCTCAGTACAGGAGCTTCAGTTATTGCCACAGCCTGCCCATTCTGCATGACGATGATGACTGATGGACTGAAATACAAAAACAAGGAAGAGGAGATCAAGAACTTCGATATTGCAGAGATTGTAGTTCAATCGCTTGGATTATAAATAAAATAAAACCTTATAGTATGGAAACCAGAAAACTCCTGAAAAGTGGCGAATTTCTTGTAGCTGAAACAAGCCCGGATGATGTATTTATTCCTGAAGAATTCAATGATGAACAACGAATGATCGCCCAGACATGCCAGGATTTTCTTGAGACTGAAGTTTATCCGAACATGGCAGATCTTGAGAAGGGTGACAGGGAACTTATGAAGAGCATTCTAAAGAAATCCGGAGAACTTGGAATGATGGGCATTTCAATTCCTGAAGAGCTTGGAGGGTTCGGCCAGTCATTTGTTTCCCAGATGCTTGTTGCTGAGACTACAGGTGCAGGTTACTCATTTTCAGTTGCTTACATGGCTCATTGCGGCATCGGCACATTGCCGATAATGTATTACGGCAACAAGGATCAACGCGAACGCTATGTCACAAAACTTGCAACCGGCGAGCTGCTCGGTTCATACTGCCTTACCGAACCCGGCGCCGGAAGCGATGCCAACTCAGGCAAGACAAATGCGAAGCTGTCGGAAGACGGAAAGCACTATATCCTGAACGGACAGAAAATGTGGATTACTAATGCCGGCTTTGCCGACACCCAGGTTGTGTTCGCAAAGATTGACAACGACAGGGTGCTGAGCGCATTTATTGTAGAAAGGAATTTTCCCGGTGTTGTCGTCGGAAATGATGAGCATAAAATGGGGATCAAAGGATCCTCTACTGCCCAGATATATTATAATGATGTAAAAGTACCTGTCGAAAACCTCCTTGGCAAAAGAGGCGAAGGCTTCAGGATAGCGCTGAGCATACTTCATATGGGAAGACTCAAGCTTGGCGCTAACGTATTGGGTGCAGCAAAGAAGGCTGTAACCGATTCAGTAAAATATGCCAATGAACGGAAACAATTCGGAGTTCTGATCTCTTCCTTCGGGGCAATAAAACATAAGCTGGCAAGCCAGGTTATCAGGTTATTCGCCGCTGAATCAGCTGTATACAGGGTCAGCCGTGACATTGACAGGATGATGGAGACACTGAAGGTTGACTGCGGGGATGCTGGGCGTGCTTCAATAGAAGCCATAAGTCATTATGCCGTCGAAGCTGCCATTTTAAAGGTCTTTGGTTCCGAAATGCTCGATTTTGTTGCCGATGAGGCTGTTCAGATACATGGCGGGATGGGATATTCAGCAGAGATGGATGTTGAAAGAGGCTATCGCGATTCAAGGATAAACAGGATATTCGAAGGAACGAACGAGATCAACCGTCTTCTTGTTGTTGATACAGCTATAAAGCGTGCCATGAAGGGTGAATATGATCTCTTCGGCAAGGCTGAGGCTCTTTATAATGATCTCGGTAAAATTACCGGCGGAGAATCTTCAGGGGAAAGTTATTTCAGCGAAAAAACACGATATATCAATAACTTCAAGAAGGTGATCATGATATGTATTCATGGAGCTATGAAACAGTTTGCAAAAAACCTTATTTCTGAGCAGGAAGTGCTGAACAATATTGCCGACATGATGATGGAGACTTACGTTTCTGAATCTTTGCTTCTCAGGGTAACCAAGCTGGAAAGCCTCAATGGGAACAAGCCGGTTTACAGGGATACACTTGACGTCAACATTTATGATACTGCTGAAATTGTCAGGAAATCATCGAGTGATGCTGTATATTCATTTGCTTCACCTGAAACAACCACATCACTGATAAAAGCTATTGAAGCACTGACTGCTGTCAGGGGCGTAAATGTGAAGGATGCAAGGCGCAGGATAGCAGACATATTAATTGAGAATAACAAATATAGCTTCTGAGCGCTTATCTTTCAGATTCACGAAGGATCGCACAGATAAAGAGCACCTGCTGAAGGTGATTATTTTAAATATGGATTTTTTATCCCGGTATTGCTGTCAGGTTTTAACCTTATTGGTATCTAAGAATGAAGTTAATGAAGTTCTTTTTCGCATTAATATTATTCACCGGCCTTTCCACTTATTGTTCCCCGGCGGCGGTCATTATTTCTGAAAAGGAAGGCCCCATAGGGAAGGATACATCTTTATATATTTCACCTTTCCGTGAAAAGAATGAGAGGTGCTTTAAATGTCATGGTCAGGGCAGATATGAATATACCAATGAGAATCTTGGCATGCAGGTAAAGGCGCTCATGTTTCCTCAGAGAATCATAGACCGGAAAAAATTCTATGAAGCAAATCACAAAAGCTTCAGCTGCACTGACTGCCATTCAGAAGATTATACAAAGTTTCCTCATCCGGGTCAACTGAGGATGGGAATGAGTTATAACTGCCTGGATTGTCATGGCGGGGATGAAAAATTTGCAAAATTCAAATTCGAGGGAATTGATTCAGATTATCATAAAAGCGTTCATTTCAAGCTTGAAGATGAGGGTTTTACCTGCTGGAGCTGTCATAATCCTCACGAGTATAAAATAAGCATCAGGGATAGTAAGAACCTGAAAGAGACTATTTTATATGACAATAATATTTGTCTTGCCTGTCATTCTAACTATAATCGTTTTCGGCTCCTTTCTGATAAGGAAGAAGTGAATATCATGAAAAAGCACGATTGGTTACCTGACCTGGCTGCACATTTTAGAAGCGTAAGATGTATAGAATGCCATTCGGAAGTCAACGACAGCATCCTGGTATCCCATCAAATCATGCCTAAGGAAGATGCTGTTAGAAGATGCAATGAATGCCATTCGAAAAACTCACTCCTCATGTCGTCTCTTTACAAATTTCAGTACCAGGGAAAAAGCAGGGCGGGATTTTTAAACGGGATAATACTTAATCAGTCATATGTAATCGGAGCTAACAGGAATGAATATCTTGAATGGATCAGCTTTGTAATATTCATTATTGTACTGATAGTAATCGGGATTCATATTTTTATACGGATACACAAATAATGGCAACAGGTTATGAGCAATAAAATATATCTATATCCCGGATGGATCAGAATCTGGCATTTTCTTAATGCCCTCATGTTTATAATTCTTATTGTCACAGGTATAAGCATGCAGTACACCGACAGGAAAGATCATCTTCTTATGGTAGGTTTTGTCCGGGCGGTCAGGTGGCACAATATTGCAGCCATAATCCTGATAATTAACTATATCATATTTGTTGCTGGCAACATCATTACAAAAAATGGGATATACTACAGATTAAAGAAGCAGAATTTCCGGTCCGATCTTTGGATACAAATGAGATATTACACTTCCGGGATGTTCAAAAAGGAAAAACCTCCATTTCCTGTTACTGAAGACAGGAAATTCAATCCTCTTCAGAAATTCACATATGTCCTTGCAATGTATATCGCATTGCCTTTGCTGATTATTTCCGGCATCGGACTGTTAATTCCCAATATGATCATCACTAAGTTGTTTGGAGTAAGCGGATTGGTTTTGACTGATATCCTGCACGTTACTATGGCATTCATCCTGTCGGTATTTTTCATTATGCATATCTACACTTGCACACTTGGATCAAAGCCCTTATCTCTTTTAGGTGAAATAATTTCAGGATATCATGAAGCGGAAGAGGAAGAATAACAAAATTTGTACGATTATTGTTTTATCAACTGAAACTTTAAAACAGATTCAATGAAAAATTCAAAATTATTTATGGCAGGTATGGCAGTAATGATTGCCAGTTTGGCTCTTCTATCTTTCACTTTCAATACACAGCCAAAACCCTGGACAGTGCCAGCAGAATACAAGACTATGAAAAACCCGGTTACCAAAGGTGATGCCAGTAACAAGGCAGGAATGGAACTATATACAAAGAATTGCGCTTCATGCCACGGGAAAACCGGACTTGGTGATGGTGTAAAGGCCAGGATGCTTAAGGATTTTCCGGGCGATTTTACAACTGCTGGATATCAGAACCAGACTGATGGCGATCAGTTCTATAAAACCAAATTCGGGAAAGGTGAGATGCCTAAATATGAAGTCAAACTTACCGATGACGATATCTGGAACATTGTCAATTATATGAGAACATTCAGAAAATAAACATTCATTAAATCATTAATTATAGCCACAATATGTAACCAATTGTAACATGAAGATTATAAAGATTCTCTTCTCTCCTGCATTTATGGGTATCTTATTTGTGATTTTTGTTATATCAATGGCGGCAGCTACATTTATCGAAAACGATTTCGGTTCGGCTGCCTCGTACAGCATAGTTTATAATTCCAGATGGTTTGAGCTTATATTGCTTCTTCTGTCAGTAAACCTGATCGGACAGGTCATAATCCATAAGCTTTTCAGAAAGGAGAAGTTGCCCATAGCCATTTTTCACCTCTCATTTGTGCTTATGATAACCGGAGCTGGCATCACGAGATATTTCGGATGGGAAGGTTCTATTCACATAAGGGAAGGGGAGACTTCATCCACCTGTTATTCAGATTTAATGTCCGATTCCGAAAAATCCGGAGGAGCATTAGGATCGAAAATAACAATTCTGCCTTTCAGCCTTCGGCTTGATGCTTTTATTATGGAAAGGTATCCGGGTTCAAACAGCCCATCAGGTTACAAGAGCAATGTAACTCTTATCGATAAGGCAGCTGATGTCGAGAAACCCTTTACTATCTTCATGAATAACATCCTGAAATATAAAGGATACCGTTTTTACCAGTCATCTTTCGACAAAGATGAGAAAGGAACCATACTCTCTGTAAATCACGATCTCGCAGGCATGCTTATTACATATACAGGGTATGTACTTCTGTTCTTTTTTATAATTCTGTCATTGATAATCAGGAATTCGCAGTTCCGGACCATAAAGGTGTCTGCATGGAGCTCGCCTTTACGCAAAGGTGTGGTTTCAGTACTATTCTTTCTGTTTATTTCAGGTTTATCAGTACTTAATGCACAGAAATTTATTCCGGGAAAGGAGAGCTCGGAGGAATTCGGGAAAGTGCTTGTCCAGGACCAGAAGGGAAGGACAAAGCCATTATTTACACTTAGCAATGATATTCTTCGGAAAGTATCAAGGGAAAACAAATTTGAAGGGAACAGCCCGATGCAGGTCTTCCTCGGGCTCTATTTCGACTTTGATCACTGGAAAGATGTTCCGCTGATCAGGGTCTCCAACAGTGATCTTCGTAAAGTTGTGGGTATTAAAGGTAATATGGTCTCCTTCTCCAACCTTGTCGATATTAGCGGCAAAGGAACCTATAAGCTTTCAGAGCAGGTAAATACTGCTTATGAAAAGGCACCGGCCCGGAGAAACAAGTTCGACAAGGAAGTAATGAAGGTGGACGAAAGAGTCAATATAATTTATATGATATATAAGGGTGATTTTATGAAAATATTTCCCCTTAATAACGGCTCACATGACTGGGGAACACCTGATGAGGCAATTAAATCAGCCAGAAGCAGGGAAGATTCCCTTTATCTTCAAAAGGCTCTCCCTCTTCTCGTTGAGACGCTGCAAACTAATAACAGTAACATTGCCAGGCAGATAGCAGAATCTATAATTGGTTACCAGAAGCGGTTTTCTGAATATGCTCTTCCTTCTGCAGCAAGAACCAATGCAGAAGTGACTTATTATAAGCTGGGCATTTTTGAAAAACTCTTTCCTTTCTATTCCACTATTGGAATTGTGATGCTTATCGGCCTTATAATAATGGTAATAAAAGGAAGAAAGAAAACTTCATTATTAGTTAAGATACTTGGATGGCTTCTATTTACAGGGTTCCTGATCCACACTCTCGGACTTGGTTTGAGATGGTATATTGCAGGACATTCGCCGATGAGCAATGGTTATGAATCATTAATATTTATATCGTGGGTTACTCTTCTTGCCGGGTTTATTTTTAGCCGTAAATCGGCTTTTCCGTTATCTGCTACGGCTGTGCTGGCAGGACTGACGCTTATGGTAGCTCATCTCAGTTTTATGGATCCCGAAATAACAAACCTTGTTCCTGTGCTTAAGTCATACTTGCTTACACTGCATGTTTCAGTAATTATCGGAAGCTATGGTTTTCTGGGTCTTGGAGCCATACTTGGAATAAAAATCATGATCCTGTTGATGCTATCCAATAACCATAACCTCGAAAGGATATCAAACACCATTGATGA